>JAGALD010000100.1 GCA_017625395.1 Bacilli bacterium
ATCAGAGATAATTATCAATTCAATCTAGGTCATATACCAAGTGCCATAAATATTCCAATGAATTTTCTTATGACAAATCCAGAAAACTATCTAAATAACAATGAAAAATATTATATATGTTGTGAATATGGAAATAGAAGTAAACGTACTTGTGATTTTTTAATCAAAAAAGGATACAATTGCATAAATATACAAGGTGGATATAACGAATACAAACTTTTAATTCATAAACAATAATTGTTTGACAAAGTTAATCTAATTTGTTAATATTTTTTTGATTTGAGGTAACATTATGTGTGAGAAAAAAAAGTTTACAATGATTGATGAAAATTTTATATGTGAAGTTTGTGGAAATGAAGTTATAAAATTAAACTATACTGCGAGGGACCACTGTAACCACTGTCTTTGTTCAAAACATCTAGATATTAATCCTGGTGATAGACAGTCTTTATGCAAAGGAATTTTAGAACCAGTATCTATTGAAAAAGGAAATAAAGATAAATATAAAATAGTATACAAATGTAAAACATGCGAAATGATTAAAAGAAACGTTATGGCAGATGATGATAACTTTGAAAAAATGTTAGAAATTATGAAAAATAATTCTATTTAAAATATCCATTTTCTACTATTTTTGTTTCACTTATCATTATAAAAGCATTTTTATCTTGCGTTTTAATTAGCTCTTTAAGATGAGCTAATTTTTTATTTTTTATTTCGATTATGAGCATATACTTTTCATCGTCATCTTGACCATCAACATTAAGAACCGAAACAGCGTAATTATTTTTTCTAATTACATCAATCATCTCCTTATTTTCAGTTATTACTTCCACACCAAGATTGCTTTCAATAAATTTGTCAGACAAGATACTTCCAATATAAGTACCAACAGCAAATCCCAAAGAGTAACTTATAGCAATTAACAATCCAGATTCTTCCGTATTTAAAGCCTCTCTTACAATTAAAAACCACACCAAAACTTCAACAAAACCAATAATACTAGCTAAGAACCCTTTTCCTCTAACCATAATTATTGTCCTAGCTGTACCAAGTGATACATCAAAAATTCTAACAAAAAAAATTTTTAAACATAAAATTAATATTTCCATAATAATAAATCTCCATTAATATTATTTTTAACTTTATTAAAAAATATATACTAAAAATTGAATTTATATTTTTTACTTTTACTTTTAAAAGATAATTTGTTGTACTATAATAATAATGGTGATAATATGAGTAATTTTTTTATGCCTATTATTGAATCAACAATTGAAATTCTTCAAAATTACGGAATTATAGCAGGAATGATAATAATCATGCTAGAGTCAATGATTCCAATACTACCATTGGGATTGTTTGTAGCATTTAATTTTAGTGCTTATGGTTATATTTTAGGCTTTTTAATTTCATATATATCTACAATTATTGGCTGTATTATTGCATACCATTTAGCACATTTTTTATTAGGTATATATATTAAAAAGAAATCTCAAGAACACGAAAAATTAAATAAAATAGTTAAGAAAATAAAAAATATTAGATTTTCTAATTTAGTTTTAATAATGGCACTTCCATTTACACCAGCATTTTTAGTAAATATTGCATCTGGAATAATAAAAATGGATTTAAAAAAGTTTTTTCTTGCACTTTGTATTGGAAAAATATCGATTGTGTATTTTTGGGGAATGGTAGGAAAAAGTTTTATAGATAGTATTGGTGATCTTAAAACAATGATTATTATTCTTTTATCTTTAGCATTTAGTTATATATTATCAAAAATAGTATCAAAAAAAATGAATTTAGAGTAGGTGTTTTATGGAATATGTTTTAATTTTATTATTACTAATTGTAATTGTATTAAATATAATTTTATTGTTAAAAACAAATAAGGAAAAAAATAATGAAAAAGATATGATTGAGAGACTTGGGAGATTTGAAGTAAATATAAATAAAGAAATAAATGAATTTAAGTCAAATTTCTCCAAAGATATAAACAATGACTTTCTAGTATTAAATAAAAATATTGAAAGTAGGCTAAACCAAATAAATGACAGAGTAAACGAGAGACTTGACCAAAACTTTGAAAAAACAAATAAAACATTTACAAATGTTTTAGAAAGACTAAGTAAAATTGATGAAGCTCAAAAGAAAATAGAATTATTGTCTAACGATATTGTTTCATTACAAAGCATATTAACAGATAAAAAAACAAGGGGTATTTTTGGAGAAGTTAATTTGAAACACATTTTGACAAGTGTGTTTGGTGAAAATAGCTCTAAAGTGTATTCGCTTCAATATTCTCTTCCAAATGGCACAATTGCAGATTCAATTCTCTTTGCACCAGCACCATTAGGAACAATTGCAATAGATTCAAAGTTTCCATTAGAAAATTATAGAATGATGGTAGATAAAAAATTACCAATAGATGTTAGAGAAAGATATGGAAAACAATTCAAATTAGATGTTAAAAAACATATTGATGCAATAAGTGACAAATATATAATACCTAATGTAACAAGTGATCAAGCAATTATGTTTTTACCGGCTGAAGCAATCTTTTCAGAAATCAATGCATATCATAGTGATCTGATTGAATATTCTTATAAGAAAAGAGTGTGGATAGTATCACCAACAACACTTATGTCTACTTTAACAGTTATTCAAATGATCATAAAAAACATAGAGCGAGATAAATATACTTCAATAATTCATGACGAACTTAATAAGCTAGGAATTGAATTTAACAGGTATAAAGAAAGATGGGATCGACTTGCAAAAAGTATCCAAACAGTTAATAAGGAAGTAGAAAATGTCCAAATAACAAGTGATAAGATAAGTAAAAAGTTTGATATGATTAGCGGAGTAGAATTAGAAAAACTTGAAACAAAATAGAAGTTTTGGTTATAAAAAACTTCAAGTCAATAGTTGATTACTCCAATGCTGAAATTATAAATGATATTGTTTCGACATTAAAATCGGTAACAAGTGAAGTAATTGACTTATATCTTAATATAATGTGACAGATTAATGAAAAAATTATAATATATTGTAAAGTTTGAAATAATTTGATAAAATTTTATATGTAGATGTAGGAGGGTAATATAAAACTATGAAAAAATTGAAAATGTTAGCTGTAGCTTTGTTATTATTAGTATTTGCAGTTCCTGCTTTTGCTAATGCAGAAGAAGCTGTGACTAGAAGTGAAGCAAAAGTATATATATTCAAAGGAGAGACATGTGGTTTCTGTGCAAAAGCATTAGAATTCTTTAAAAGCATTGAGGAAGAATACGGAAAGTATTTCGAACTTGTAGAATATGAAGTATGGAAAAATGCAGCAAATGCAGAACTTATGGATAAGGTTGCTGAATATCTAGGAACTAAAATTTCAGGAGTACCATTCATAATAATTGGAGAGAAGACTTATCCAGGATTTGATGAATCATGGGCAACTGAAATAAAAGAAAATATTATGAGTGAATATAATAAGGCAGAAGATGAAAGAGTAGATATTATAAAGGAATCACAAAAGGTAGTTAGCTATGACAATGTGGTAACAGTTGTATCTGTTCTAGCAATTGTTGGGATAGCTTTATTTGTGTATTTTGCTAGACGTGACATTGATAATGAAGAAGTTAATGTTAAAGAAACAAAAAAAGTAAAAAATACTGAAAGAGAAGAAGTTGAAGAAATCGAAGTTGTAGTTCAAGAAAAAAAGAAAACAGCAAAAAAAACAAATAATAATAAAAAAACAGTGGAAAATAAAAAAGAAAAAACAGATAGTTCTTCAAAGAAAAAGTCTACTACAGCAAGCAAAAATAAGAAAAATCAAAAAAAATAAAAAAATTTAAAAATAATGTTGACATTTATATATAGTGTGCTATAATTGTAAATGTCTACTGATGCGGACGTAGTTTAATGGTAGAACCTCAGCCTTCCAAGCTGACTACGTGGGTCCGATTCCCATCGTCCGCTCCATTTGAAAACAACTTACGAACCTATATGGTTACGTAAGTTTTTATTTTATCTTTTAATCGAACCCTACGTGAGTCGCTTGGAAGATATATAAGTACAATGTTCTCTTTCTAGAAAGGAGGACATTTTTTTATGCTTGATTTTAAAACTATTGAACTACTAGAACCAAATACTGAAATTCTAGATATTATTAAAAACTACACTTATAAAATAAAAAAAGGAAAAATAAAACATTTACCGAAAACAAATTTACAGTTTATTGAACCAACACAATACATAATTAAATATCCTATCACTCTTACAATACTAGAATATAAAGTAAATGAGATTAGTAATAAACCATTCTATATTAAAGAGCATAACGAAAAGTATAGTCTCAAAGAAATCAAACAAATTCTTACTTCTCCACATAAGCATTTTTAAAATGTCTAACACATAAAATATATATTTGTAAAATTTTAAAAAAATTTAAATTTAGACTACAAAAATGGCTTATAAAGTGCCAAACAAGTGAGAGGTATGTATTAAATACTTATTTTAGGGTTAACTTTTTTTGATTAATTGGGGAAACAAGTGAGGAGATGATTTTGTTGAGATGTGGAATTTATGTAAGAGTTAGTACTGATGATCAAAGGGATAATGGATATTCTATTGATTCACAACTTCGTATGATTAAAGAATATTGCGAAAAAAACGAATATGACATTATGGATGTATATAATGATACTGGTCATTCTGGAAAAGATTTAATGAGACCAGAAATGCAAAGATTATTAAAAGATATTAAAGCTAAAAGGATTGATAAGTTGATTGCTATTAAAGTTGATAGACTTACTCGAAATAATTACGATGGATTTTGGTTACTAAACTATTGTGAGGAACATGATGTTAAAATTGAGCTTATACTAGAACCTTATGATGTATCTACTGCTAATGGTGAAATGATATTTGGTATGAATTTAGTATTTGGTCAAAGAGAAAGAAAAGAAATTAGTGCTAGAACTAAAAGAGCTATGGAGGAAATGGCTTTAGAACATGTTCACCCTAGTAAAGCACCTTATGGCTATACTAGAAATAAAGAAACAGGTTATTTAGAAGTTGAACCTATTGAGGATCAAGTTGTTAAAGAAATATTTGAACTATGCAAGAAAAGACACTCTACTAGAGGTATTGCTACTATTATGGAAGAAAATAATGCCTATTTAAGTCAGGGTAAATGGAAAAGTGATAGAGCTTATAAAATACTGACCAATTCTATTTATATTGGCATATTTGAATACGGAAAATATAGAAGAAAATCACAAGATATTTTAAAAGTAAATAATTATTGTGAACCTATTATTGATATTGAAACTTGGAATATTACAAGAAAAAATCTAGAAAAGAATAAACATCCTAATTATGGAGAACACATCTATTTATTTACTGGGATAATAAAATGTCCTAATTGTGGAAATATATTATCATCAACCAATTCTTTCAAACATAGTGGAACTCCTAAACAAAAAATTTATTACCATTTAACTTGCAAAAACTCTAATTGCAAATCTAAAGGACTTCACTATAGTTCAGATAAAATTGAAAAACGATTAGGAAGAATACTAAATGAATTAACAAGATATATGTATGAGCAAAAAAATGAAATTATAGTTTGTAATTCTAATAGGTCTAAAGAATTAAAAGAAATTGATAAAGCTATTGATAAATTAAAACTACAAGAGAAAAAATTAGTTGATTTATATTTATCTTCAAATTTGAATGTTGACGCAATAAATCATAAGAATGAGATGATAAAAAAAGAAATTCAAAAACTAAATAATAAAAAAATGCATTAGACCCAGATAATGAATTTAAAGAATATACTCTAGAACTGTCTAAAAAGCTGGATTGTGTTAAAGAAAATGATGAATATATATTCGCTAACAATTTAGGATTTTCATTTGTCTGGGATAGTTTAAATAGAAAAACTAAGAGAGATTTGATTCAAAGATTAATAGCTAGTTTAGAAATAGAAAGAGATAGAAATTACAATATTGAAAGAAAAAATATTAAGTTCACTGATGAATTTATCTCTAAAAGTAATAAAGAATATTTTGAATATTTGAATGATATTTTAGAAGATAGCGAAATTGGAATTAAGTATAAAGGTCAAATTGATAAGAAAAAGTTAAAAGAAATATCTAGTAAATATACAATTATTTCACTACAAAAATATGAAAACAATGAATATTCAGAGAAAGAATTAACCATTTATTTAGAATTATTAAAGGAGCATTTTTATTATGACGGCATTATTAATTGTCCTTATATTGAAAACAATTTAGTTGTTGATCAACTTCTATTAATACCAAAAAGAAAGGAAACGATGTTGAAGAAGTTATTCTTGAGGCATTCGAAAAGTTTTTGAAAATAAAACTTAAAAACTATCCTTTTTCAGTTAGTAATAAGAAAGGAAATGATAAAAATGACAATAAAATATGTAAAAATTAATGATTTTGTTTTACCGAATTTAGTTACAAAAAATAATAAATATAAAATAAACAAATATGGATTATTAAGATTAAATTATCTAAAAACTCATAAAAAAGTTTTATATAAAGTGCTTCTTATGAAAGGAAAACTTATTAATCATCTTAATTCAATTAGTGAATTATGTGAAGAAAGGTTAAATTTTCTAATGAATAATTATATAAAAAATGATGAAAGACTGTCTGAAAAAAGTAAAAATTACAATCAACTTGACTGGATAAAACTCATGAATAATTATAAAAATTGTGCTGAAGAAATAATATTCAGAGAAATAATTTATGTGTAGCGTGTGAGTACACATTAAATTTTCTGTATTAGTCAGCACTGCAAGTTTACTCCCGCCACTTGCGAAATTATGGGAATTATCTCAAACACTAAAAAAGAAAGAAGATGATAGATATAAGAATAAGAAATATAAAGCTAAATGTTTTTCTTAATGAAGAAGAACAAAAATTACTAAAAGAAAAATCTAATAAATCCAGATTAACACAATCTGACTTTATTAGAAATTTAATTACTGAATACGATAATAATTATTTATCAGATATTGATATAAATAATATTAAGAATATCTTTTCATCAACTATAAATGATTTAAATAAACTTCGTGATACAATGTATAGACTAGGATATTATCAATTGGTTGAGTTTATAGATAAGATAATTGAGAACTTATATAATATTTGTAAAATGTAAAAGAGTAGACTTTTGTCTATATAATTAAAATTTATATTATTTAATTTCATCATAACATAAGTAGCTGTTTTTTCTTTTAATCCACATTCTGCTAAACAAATAGACATAGCACCTAATAAACATAACAGTAAATTTCTTTTTATCATATGAAAAATCCTTTTCTGATAAAGTCGACATATCACAAAATAAAAAAGCATACACATTTATGTGCACACTTTTCTCTTATGAAATTAAATATATTTTTTATTTTATTTCTCCCATATTTACAACATCAGAAAGATTTACCCAATTTCCAGTAACATTATCTTTAACTTTTAGACTACCAATATTTTGAGTAGATAACACAAAATTTTCTGTTTGTTTTTGTAACTCGCGTGTACCATGCTCAAATGCAATAATTGTGTATTCATTATCAATATTACAACAAGAATATTGTTTCATAAATACAAGATATGTCTTTCCAACTTCTAAATGTATATCATGTGACATTCTAGAATCTACTACAACGTTTTTCTTATTTTCTTGTATAGGTGTAACTTTTTCTAACTTTTCAGGATCGACATCACCTTTAATCCATTCGTTGTAACTAATTTCTGCTCCTAATCTTCTATAATTTATAGTTGCAGGAAGTTCTCCTTTTAAAGTTTTAACCACTTTTGCAGTACCTTTAGTATATGGTGATACATATTCTTTATTCAAGGTATCCCAATTGCTAGCAGATAATGAATCTATAGTAACAATAGCTATGTAGTCTGCTTCATTATTGATTTCTTGTTTTTGAGAATAATCTTTCCCTAAATATAATTCATAATAAGCTTTATATATTGTTTTATTATCATTGCTAGAAGATTTGATTTGTGTCTCATTATCATTGTTTTTTGACAATAAATCCACATTTTTACTATTTATTCCAAAGACCACTAATAATGCTGCTAGTATAGTAAAGTAAATAGTTCCATATTTGATTTTCTTTTTATTATTTTCTAATTTCATAATATTCTCCTTTCTATCCATATAATGCATTTAAATCATTTACATCTACTTGTTGAACTGTATTAACCATATGTCCCTCATCATAAGGATACATTATACTATATGGATTAGAATTATGAGCTAATCCAAATGCATGACCCATTTCATGAATAATCATTCTTCTAATTTTAGTTGCAGATATGTTGTGAACTGCACTATCATTTATATAAATACGTGTAAATATATAATCTACTGAAGGGCTTTGTTGATTGGCAGACTGATCATAAAATCTTGTTTCGCCCCAAACACTAGTATCTCCACCCCAAAAATTACTATCTTCTGTATAAATATCTAACATTGTACCAGCATTTGAACTAGCAGCAACCATACCAACGGGACTAGTGAATCCTGGACTTTCCCAATTATGCTCTGCATCAATTATTAAATATTCATAATAACCTGTACCACTATCATAATCAATATAGTAAGAAACTCTTGATATTCCTCTTGTGTATTTTCCACCGAATACAGCGGCATCAGCTGTGAATGGCAAAATCATAAAGACTGCTAAAACCATAAAAAATATTGCAACAAATTTTTTATTTTTCATATTTCCTCCTTTTATGCTACAAATATTATTATCACGTTTTGCCAATTGCTAAGTTGTAACATTAAAATTAATTAACTATCTCACCTCCATTTTTCAATTATAAATATCACGAACAATTTATTTCTGATATTTAATTATTTTTTTTACTAACTCAATATATATAGAACTATCCGTTATATTAGTTTGAATCACATATATTTCCTCATTTTTAATAAATTTTATGAAAATAATTCCTTCATTATCTACAATGTAAACTTTTTTATTATTAATTATAGAATTTTGTGCATTTTCAAAAACTGCATTATGAATAAAGCTATTATTATTTTTAGGTGTAATATATAGGTATATGAATTTACTGTGATCTTCTATAGATTTAAAACCTCCAAAATAAATACTTTCCTTTTTCTCATTATATAGTATTTTTTGAATCACAATTTCAAGTGTTTCTACTTCTTTTAAATATTTATATATCGGAATATTATTAATCAAATTATAATCCTTTGATTCATAATGATAATACATAGAATTATCACCAATATTTCTCATTTCATTGATAATTATACTATCCTTAGACAGATTATTGTCACTTGATTTTTCATGTGAAAAATTAAGCATTCCATTATTTTTAATAATAAAACTGGCAGAACTTAAGAGTATAATTATGGGTACAACTATAGATAGTTTTCTAATAATTTTTTTTTTATTCTGTTTTCTATAAATTTGATACTTTATTTGTTTATAATTATTATCAATATCCACATAATCATCCAAAATCGATTTTATTTCCTCCTTGTTATTAAACATCATGTTCTCCTTTCTGAATATCTCTATAACTATTCAAAGTTCGATATATATAACTTTTTATTGTCGATTCATTGATATTAAGTTCTTTTGAAATTTCTTTCATAGTCATATTGAAGTAAAAATAAAAATAAAATGTTTTAATAATTACTTGTTTTTGTTTTAAAAGAAATTTCATAAAATTATCAAGTTCCCATTTTTCAAATAATTTTTTTTCCAAATTATAATCAGATGGTATCAGATTTATCAATTCTTTTTCTTCATTATCTTTTATAATGGTAGGAAAAAATAAGAATCTTCTTTTATACCTCGCTCTATAATAATCTTTTATTTTCTTATCTGCAATGCCAATAAGGTATGAATAATAATTATTTATTTTTTTACCTTTTTTACAGGAAGTATAAAATCCAACATATGTGTCTTGTATAATATCATTAACATCTTGCATATTTGCACAATTACTAATAATGTATTTAAGTACATAATTGTAAGTATCTTTATATATTTGTTCAAATCTTTCATCAGTCATTTCGGTACCTCAATTATATAGTCGTTAGTTATGAAAAAAAGTTACATTTTTTCTAAAAAATTAATTTTTTAACTATACTTAAAAAAATCTAATTACAGTGAAGTTATAAAATAAATGCAACTTTTTCATAACTATTCCAAATAATAAAATTAATATTTAACGATTTGTTTTATAATTATTATACTATATAAATGAAATTTCCTTATAATGATATTGCAAAAAAAATTAAAATATATATAATTATATATAGAAAGAGAGCAAGTTCGTAAGCTGTAGTTTAACTGCTCCATAAAAGAGTTAAGAACCATGTACTTGGTTCTTTTTTTTGCATTGAATCCCACGGAGTCAGTCTGGAAGGAGCATAAAGGAAATAGCTTAAAAATAATATCGAAACAAAATGATAAAAATAAAAAGGTTGATAAAAATATAGTTATTATCAACTTTTTTAATATTTCTATAATATAAGTTAATTTTTATTTTCTTTTTTTAAAACCTTTGGTGTAGTATTTTCAAGAGAATCAATATAATAAACCCATTTTCCATCTTTATATACCAAAGGAAAGTAAATATTTAAACTTTTAGATGATATACCATGCTCTTTTCTAAAATTAACTATTGATTCTAATAATGAATTGACCCCCTCAAACTTCCTTTTATTAGCATCCATTAATTGACAAGAGAAATTATTTGCAGAAATTGGATCATAAGAACCTAAAAAATCTATAAACAAATCTGCTTTTCCTAAGAAAAAAGTTCTAAAATAAGATTGTTTACTAATGCATTCTTTTAAAGCAAAAGCAATGGAAGCAGAAAATGAGTAAGCGTTAGGACAATATGTCATGATAACATGTTCGTCATCCACAGGTATATAAAAACAATTTAAAGTTCCATTTTCGTTAACATCAAATATATCATTCTCAAATATTCCTGAATAAACTTGTGCTTCACAGTCTGTGAAAGCTTCTTCAACTGGATTTTGATATAGATATGGTGGAAGGAAAATTGCTTCATATTTAATTGCTGGCATTTCCGTTTTAACATAACAACTTTCAATCTCATTTGGACTTAGTATGCTATATTTATCCTTTAATTTGCCATACATGCCAATTCGTTTTTGCATTCTTTCTAAAGCTGACTGCTTGCATTCTGCATCATGATTTCTTTTTTCTTTTTTATTGCCCCTTTTTTGTATCATAACATCTGAAACTAAATAGTCAGAAGGAACATAAACAGTATTTTCTTCTATTTCACTTATTGTATAGTGAAACATATGGCAAAGCTCATGATAAATGAAATGTTTAAAATATAGTTCTAAGTATTTATCCTTATCAATACCATGTTTTGTAGCATCAAGTACTGACTCATGAAGTGAATAGACATTATTTCTATTAATAGAAATTCTTTTTTTTAACATATTGTAATTACAACTCATTTTTCCATCAATTAATTCTATAGAATCTAGATTTTGAATAGCTTTATTTATTAAATAATCTAGTAAACAATATTGGCCGTTACTAGGCTTTAAAATATAATATTTATAATTGTCATCTTTGATAGAAATAAAAGGAATATCATCTTTATATTCAATATATATCTTAATCATTAAATCAATAATGTAGTCAATTATTACGTCTAAATCTTTATCACAATTAGGATTTAAATATTCTCTATATATGGACATAAAATCATTTAATTTTATTGCTTCTTCATGAGTTAGCTTTTCGAACATAAATTATTTCCTTCTTTCAAAAATACAAAAGTATTTGTGTATTTTTTTATACAAAATATAAATAACTGTACGATATTATACGTACAGAAATGTTAAAATGCAAGTAGAATTAATTGAAGTTTAATTATTACATAATCTTCCTTGAGTTCATTATTTGTATAATGTCATCAAATAAGCTATACCATTTCACTTGTATATAATTACGACAATGTTCATATTTTAAATTGTATTTTAAATTCTTATTCCAATTTTGGATAAATAGACTACTTATATGAACACTTGATGATTCCAATTGTGCCTTACACAGATAATCAAGTACTTCATCAGCAGTAGCCCATAAAAAATCATTTACTGTTCCTAAAATGAATGCATCTACAATAACTTCATAATTGATATCTGATTTAATTAAAAATCTTTTAATTAGCTCTTTTTTTATTTTATTCAGTTCGAAATTAATATCCTTGATTTCATTACAATGAGTTTCATTGTATTCATTTGTTGCCTGTCTAATTGTTCCTGTATTATTATTTGTTCCATCGGCATATAAATATCTAAGTAATAAATCTTCCTTGCTAAAATTAAATTTGCAAAGAAAATCAATAAATTGTTCAATTTTTTCCAAATGTACAGAATTTTTATTGCCGCTTTTTATACTTATTCCTTTTTTGACACCATTTACGACAATTACAATATCTACTTTAGCGTATTTTCCATATTTATATGCAGTTATGGTATCTTTTTTACTAATATTTGGAAATAATGTCTTTAAAAATTCTTGCATAATAATATTAGTGTCTTCATATGTAGTTTCATTTAAATAATTTATAAAATCAAATTCATTTTGAAAACCTTTTTCCATAAATACCTCCAATCAAATTATTAAACAAATAACAATAAATTCCTAACTAAAAACTTCTTCTAATAAAAAAATGATTTTTAGAATTTGATTGAAAAGTAATAATATCAGTTTTAAATACCAGCTTTAACAAAAGAACTTTATTATATTGTTTCTTTTTTTTTAATATGTTATTATTACATTAAGCTTAAAAGAATATCTAACATAATATTCTTATATAATGAAAATGAGGTGTTTATGAAAAGTTTAATTTTAGTATTAAAAGGATTTTTTATGGGAATTGCCAATATAATTCCTGGAGTGAGTGGTGGAACAATTGCAATAATTCTTGGAATTTATGAGCAGTTTATTTCTTCAATTAGTCATTTGCTAAGTGATTTAAAAAAGAACTTAAAATTCTTAATACCTATTGTAATAGGAATGGGATTATCCATATTACTGCTTAGTGGGGTAATAGAGTATTCTTATGATAATTTTCCACTTCCTACGATGATGTTTTTCGTAGGATTAGTGATTGGTGGAATACCAATGTTGTTTAAAAACATATTACATAAAAAAGAAAATAAAGAAGTTAGTAGTTACTTAATAATGTTTCTAACTTTTTCATTAGTAATTTTTATGGCATGTGCTGATTTAATATTTGGAACAACTACAGAAGTTAATCTTTCTTCTTTAAATGTTGGGGGATATATTATTTTATTTGGAGTAGGTGTAATTGCTGCAGCAACTATGGTAATACCAGGAATAAGCGGATCATTAATGTTAATGCTTTTAGGATATTATTATCCAATAGTTCGTACAATAAGCGATCTAGTTAAGTTTAATAATATTTTTAGTAATATTATGGTGTTAGGTGTATTTGGAATAGGTGTATTAGTTGGTATGGTTCTAATATCAAAATTATTAGAAATGTTATTTAAGAAATTTAAAACAAAAACATATTTTGGAGTTTTAGGATTCATTTTCGCATCAATCATTGCAATACCTATTTCAACTTGTTTGGAAAGAGGAGACCTAAATACAACAATACCTAATGTAATAATAAGCATAATATTTCTTATAGCAGGAAGTATCGTTAGTTATAAATTAGGAGAAAAATAAAAGTACATCAGTACTTTTTTTTATTGAAAAAAATATAATTATGTAGGTGATTATTCATGGATAATTATATTCTAGAGTTAATAAATGATTTTGGCTATTTCGGCATGTTTTTCGGTATGGTTTTAGAGGCGGTTATAATTATAATTCCTAGTGAACTAATTTTAGCAACTGGAGGTATATTGGCAGGACGAGGAATTTTTAATTTTTGGTTAAGTTTTTTAATAGGATTATTAGGAAGTGTATTTTGTGCGATAGTAATATATATGATGGGTTATTATGGTGGATATCCCTTTGTTAATAAATATGGCAAATATTTTTTTATGAAAAGTGAGGATATTACTAAAAGTAATTCTTGGTTTGATAAATATGGATTAATCGCTGCTGCGGTGGGCAGAAATATTCCAATCGTAAGAACACTTATATCTCTTCCTGTAGGTATTGCTAGATTATCATTTAAGAAGTTTGTAGTCTATACAACCCTTGGAAGTATTCCTTGGACCTTTGTATTTGTTTACTTTGGATATTCATTAGGAAATAATTGGACTGTTTTGAGTAATATTACGTCTAAGCTAAAAGTTCCAATAAAAATTTTATTAATTATTTTAGTCGTTAATTACATATATAAAAAAATAAAACAACACAAAAAAAAGGATAATTAATTATCCCATATAAAATTTTTTATTTAAAAAGCATTCTACAGTTTTTTTGCTTGGAGAAAAGATATTTTTAGGTAAATTGTCTAAATCAAACCATTCCCAGCGTAAGATAACTTCAGGTTCTACTGCAATAGGCATTCCATTATGCACATGAGCTATCATACCAACAGAAATAAAATGTGCATGTTCATTTTTATCAGTTTGTACACATATTACTTCTAAATCTTTTATATCCATTCCAGTTTCTTCTTTTGCTTCTCTAATTCCAGCTTCCTCAAACGTTTCACCATATTCAATAGAACCTCCTGGCATTGTCCAAGTTCCTTCCTCGTGAAGCTCACTATCTGCTTTTTCTACATCACTTGTCCTAAGTCCCAATAGTAGTTGTCCTTTTTCATTAAATATCATGACACCACAACCAGCACCTATATGTTTTACTTCCATAACATCCTCCTAACTTAATTATAGGAGGATTTTTAATTTTTTTCAACTTTTATACTGTAATGAGATGGCCCATGTACAATATTTCCGTCAATGTCAAAACGCGAAGAATGACAAGGACAATCCCAAGTTTTATCAACACTATTAAAAATTAAATTGCATTTCATATGGGGACACTTATTATAAACAATGTGTTCAACATTTTTATCATCTATATATTTCCCATATCTTATTCCATCTTTGGTATACACACTAACATTAGTATAAAATGAATAATTCTTAATTAATTTGCTTAAAATATATGTTTTACCAACAGAAAGATTGCTAACTACTAAATTTATAATATTTGATGTGCGAGTAGGGTTAAATAACTCAGTATATTTATTTGTTATCCCTAAAATGTTGTCTGCAATTACTTTAGCAGATAGACTGCCATTAGTAATTCCCCAAGTTGAATATCCAGTAGCAATATACAAATTTTTCTCAATTTTTCCAGCAAGTGGAATAAAATCAGTAGCCATAATATCACAATTATTCCATATATATTTCATCTTTGTATTATATTTTGAATTAACTTCCCAAGATAAATCTCCTATCTTTTTAGCATTATCAATATTTTTTCCAAGTTTATCTGAACATGAACAATAAATCATATAATCCTTATCGTCAGAGTAATATCTTATTGAATTATTGCCACTTTGAGCAATTGCATTTAATTTTTTATTTTTTTCTACATTAAATGCAGTTAAATAACTTTTTTCCACATGAGTTTTAAAAGGAATTAATCCTAGTGATACTAGGAAAGGGTAGTGTGTTGCAACAACTAAAACATTACATCTTATACAATTATTATTAACTTTAACAACAAATTTACTATCCTTGTAATCAATATCTTCTGCAATGCTATTTTCATATATTTTAATATTGTTGTTTAATAACTCTTTAAGTCCTAATAAGTATTTTGCAGGGTTGATAGTAGCTGTATTGTCAACTTTAATTGAATAAATTGAATTATATAATAAATCACTATTTTTAATTTTATATTCGATATTATTTCTCTTTAAAATATTTTCTATTTTTTTAATATTTTTAATTTCTTTTTTATTTGTTGCGTAAAGATAAGAAGAATTACTTTCGTAATTGCATTTAATGTTGTTTTCAATAATTATATTTTTTATCATGTTTACTGCATCAATTTGAGATGCTAAATATAAGTCTTCTTTTTCACTATTACCTTTTATTAACGTATCTTGAAGATAAGTAACTTTACCAGTAGAGTAACTAGTTGCACCATAACCAATTTTTCCTTTATCAATTAGAGTAATTTCTCTATCTTTATTCATTAAAAAATAAGCAGTTGATAATCCAGTTATTCCGCCACCTATTATTAAAATATCAGTATCAATATCTTCTGATAATTTCTTATTTGCTTTCGTTTTAACGCCTTTTAACCAGATACTATTATTAATCATTTAATCACCTATTATATATTGCACAAAATAAATTATATTTATTCATTAAAACAATTAATTGTAAAAATAAATATTAATAATGTTTTTATACTTTTTTATTTAAATAGAAAATGCTATTATATTCATATATAGTAGGTGAATTTATGGAATGTTTTAAATGTAAATCAAAACTTTCAAATGATTCAAAGTTTTGCCCAAGATGTGGAACTGTTTTTTCTCAAGATGATGTAAAAAAAATTGGAACGCGTAAAGAAAACATGTTTTTAGATGCATACATTAAAGAGAGTAAAGTAAATTTTCATAATATTTCTTTTGGTTTTTTATTTTTTCATTTCTTATATGCTTTCTATAAAAAAATGTATGTAGAAGGCCTTATTAGTATGCTAGGTTTTGTTGTTTTTATATCAATGATTTTTGGTGGAATAAACATAATCTTTAATAGTATGGGATTTTTCTTTCTACCAGTTTTCTTTCTTTTTTTAGGAGCATTATTTATTTATATTTACTATGTTTTAAATTTTAATAGAATATATATTGAAAAAGTAATTTATCGTATAAATAAAATAATTAAAAATAATCCAGGCGCAACAGATGATGATATTTTTATATTATGTAAAAAAGATAGTAAAGGCAATTTATGGTTGCCATTAATTTCAATAATTATCTTATTATGCTTTGTTCTTTTCTAAATGCGTTTATTGATTTTTTAGTATTACTGTGTTATAATATACCCCTATATTTAAGGGGTGTTTTTTTATGCCGCAAATGGGTATGACTACTATTGGACAATATCTTAATGAAATAGGACAGTATAAACTTCTAACTAGTGAAGAGATGAAAGAGTTGTTTATAAAATATCATGACGGAGATGAGTCAGCAAAAGAACTTTTAATTAATTCAAATTTAAGACTTGTAGTGCAAATAGCTAAAAGGTTTTATTATAGTAATGTTCAACTTGCAGACTTAATTCAAGAAGGTAATATAGGTCTTATAAAAGCAATAGAGAAGTTTGATATACAAAGAGATTTTAAATTTTCAACATATGCGGTTCCAATGATTAAACAAACTATGCAAAGATACATAGAAGAAAAAAAAGGAATAATAAGATTGCCGAGTCATCAACATGAAACATACAGAAAGTATCTTAAATACCTTGATGAATATTATGAACAATTTCAAATGTACCCTACAAAAGAAGAAGTAATCGCTAAATTAGGTATTACGGAAGCAACTTATGAAGTATTGGGAGGATATTATAAATTTAATTCCCCATTATCTCTAGATTACAATATTAATGATGATAACGAAACAACCTTAAATGACATAGTAGCAAGTGAATCTGACGAATTTGAAGAACATCTAATAGAAGCAAATGATTTAGTTTTCTTGTATAAATTAAAACAACTATTAGGAAACCTCGAATATTATATTATCTATAATAGACATATTGCAGAAACAAAAAAAACACAAAGCGAATTAGCTGAAGAATTTAACATAACAGGAACAAGAATTGGTCAATTAGAAGCAAAAGCCTTAAACAAGATTACATTAAATTTAAATAAGAATAAAGAATTAAAATTAAGAGATGAATATGATTTATATAAGAAAATCTCTAGATTTAATCCAGTCCCATTTTCACCAGATGATGCAATTGCATATAAGATTTTTCAAAGCATTTTAGATAAAAAAGACTGTTCTATTATATTTAATAATAGAATTAGTTGTTTTCCTCTTTCAATAGAAGAACTTTTTGAAAAAATAGGTGATAAAGATAGTAATCAAAATGAATTTAACGAATATGTAAGATTTGTACTATTCATGTATGATTCATTTAAGAAAAGTAAAGAGTTTCAAGAATATAAAAAAGGACTGATTGCAAAATATAAATATAGACATATTATGGAAAGTATTGATTCAGAAAGTAAAATATCACTAGAAGACTACTCAGAATTAAACATTACAATAAATACTAGATATGAAGATTTTATTCAAGCTTATGAAGATGAAAGTATAATGTTAAGTCCTAAAGATAAAAAAATTCTAGCTTTATATTTTTTTACACCAAGTTATGAAGAGTTAACTAGTGAAAAACTATCTAATGCAGAAGATGAAATAAATTTAGTACTTAATAATTATTTTAATGGAGATACTCATATCGATAGAGAAA
>JAGALD010000101.1 GCA_017625395.1 Bacilli bacterium
ATTTTAATTCTAACAGTATATGGAAGATTTTTTAAATTATATATGTACACAGCAATAGCTCCAATACCATTATCATCTTTTGCAGGAGAAGGAACACAAAATATAGGAAAGAGCTTTTTAAAGAGTTATATAGCAGTTTGTTTAGAGGGTGCAATTATAGTTTTAGCTTGTGTAATCTTTTCTGCATTTGTAACAACCTCGCCGAATGTTGATACTGGTGCTGCAACAGTTACTATGGTATGGAAATATGTTGGAGAGTTGATATTTAACATGTTAGTTCTGGTGGGAACTATCAGAATGTCAGATAGAATTGTTAGAGAAATGATGGGATTATAGGAGGAATGCTTTATGAGTGAAACAAGACAATTAGAAAATGCTTATGTAATTGATGTTGGATATAGAAAAGAACAACCTATTGCTTTAGTAAAAATGAATAATGAATATGTTATAGGTTTGGGATATGAAATTAAAGACAACAAGATTGATTGGCAATATGGTTATTATTATTTGACAGATTTTGAAAAAGCAAAAACAGATTTTAAAAGAGTTTTAGCAGGAGAAAATTTAGCTGATACTTTTAGTGAGAAGGAGGAAGATAAAATTATGGAAGATTATCAATTTTATAGTGTTGAAGAAGTTATGAAAATTTTAAAAGATAAGGAAAAATTATTATATGTTGATGATGGATGTGATGAGGTAGTAATTAAGTTTGAAGATCTACCAGATGTTATAGTTGATATAAATACCAAAAGTGGAATGACAGATTTGAAAATATATGATTACCAAAATCCATCAATGACACCACTTGCAACTACAATGGGAATATTTTTAGATAAGTGTAATCCTGATTTAAGAGAAAAGATTATTGATAGACTTGTAAAATTACAACAAGGAGAGATTGAAGTCAAAGAATACAAAATGATAGATGAATACATACTTGAAGAAGCAAGAGATAAGTTGGAACAAGAGAAAAAAACAAAAGCAAAAAGAAATAAGGAGGCAAGATAGATGGAAGTAAAAATAAACAAAGATATTAGAGAATTTAGTGAGAGTATATTTTTTGGACTGTCTTTAAGGCAGTTCATTTTTTCTGTAATAGCTTGTATTGTTGCAGTTGTTTTATATTTTGCACTTAAACCATATTTAGGTTTGGAAACTTTATCGTGGGTTTGTATATTAGGTGCTGCACCTTTTGCTGTACTTGGATTTGTTAAATATAACGGAATGACAGCAGAAAAGTTTATTGTTGCAGTAATAAAATCAGAGTTTTTGACACCTAAAAAATTAACATTTAAAGCAACAAATATATATGCCCAAAACTTTAAACCAACTATTGATAAAAAGTTAAAACAAAGTTTGCTAAAACCACAGAAAAAGAAGAAAGAAAAGAAAGATAAAAAGAAGAAAAAGGAGGTAAAAAATAATGAGAACTCTTAATAAGATTTTTAAATTAGATAAAGAAAAATTTAAAATACCGAGATCTGTTCAAGATATTATTCCAATAAAAGCAATATGGGAAGATGGAATTTTTCAAGTAAGTAAAAATAAATTTTCAAAATCATTTAAGTTTATGGATATAAATTATGCAGTTGCTAGTAAAGAAGATAAAGAGGCAATGTTTTTAGATTATTCTGATTTATTAAATTCATTAGATGTTGGAGCAATAACTAAAATTACAATAAATAATAGAAGAATAAATAAATTAGATTTTGAAAAAACAATATTACTAGATGAAAGCAATGATGAACTTAATGATTATAGAAAAGAATATAATAAAATGCTTGTATCTCAAGCAAAAAATGCAAATGAGATAGTGCAAGAAAAGATAATAACAATATCTGTTTATAAGAAAAATGTCGAAGAAGCTCGAAATTATTTTAATAGAGCAGGTAGTGAATTGATAAGCAGATTTAATACATTAGGTTCAAAATGCGTTGAATTAGATGCAAAAGAAAGATTAAGAATAGCACACGACTTTTATAGAACAGGAGAAGAAACTTCTTTTAGGTTTGATATACACGAAACAATGAAAAAAGGTCATAATTTCAAAGATTTTATTTGTCCTGATACAGTAGAATTGGAAAGAGATCACTTTAAAATGGGAGATAGATATGGGAGAGTATTATTCTTAAAGGAATATTCTAGTTATATCAATGATGATATGGTAACAGAACTTACAGACTTAAATAAAAATATGATGTTATCAATAGATGTTATTCCAATACCAATGGACGAGGCAGTAAAAGAGGCAGAAAATCGTAGATTAGGTGTAGAAACTAATATTACAAACTGGCAGAGAAAACAGAATGCTCAAAATAATTTTTCTGCAATAATACCTTATGATATGGAACAACAAAGAAATGACTCAAAAGAAATGTTAGATGACTTGACTATTCGTGACCAAAGAATGTTTTTAGGAGTTATTACAATGGTAATAACAGAAGAATCAAAAGAAAAATTAGAAAGTGTGACAGATGCAATTTTAAAAATAGCTAGTAAAAATCTATGTCAGCTTGGAATATTAAGATTTCAACAATTAGATGGACTTAACACAGTATTACCGTTTGGAGTTAGAAAAATAGATGCAGTAAGAACTTTAACTACTGAAAGTTTAGCAGTATTTATGCCATTCAAAGTGCAAGAAATTAGGCACGAGAATGGTATTTTTTATGGTCAAAATGCTATTAGTAAAAATATGATTATTGCAGATAGAAGACAACTTTTAAATGGAAACTCATTCATTTTGGGAGTATCTGGTAGTGGTAAATCATTTGCAGGAAAGCAAGAAATAACTTCAATAAGATTACGAGATCCAAATGCAGACATTATTTTAATAGACCCAGAATCCGAATATGCACCACTTGTTAAATCTTTAGGTGGAGAGGTAATTAAAATATCAGCAGTAAGTAATAATCACATAAATGCAATGGATATGAACTCTCAATATGGAGATGGAGCAAATCCAGTAATATTAAAATCTGAATTTATATTATCTTTGTGTGAACAACTAATTGGTAGTGGAAATCTCGGACCGAAACAAAAATCAATAATTGATAGATGTACGGCAAATGTTTATAGAGTATTCCAACAAGGAAATTATCAAGGAATACCACCAACTCTGCAAGATTTTAGAGAAGAACTATTGAAACAACCAGAAGATGAGGCAAAAGAAATAGCACTTGCAATAGAATTATTTACAAATGGTTCTTTAAATACATTTGCTATGAACACTAATGTAAATACATCTAATAGTTTAATATGCTATGATATTTTAGAATTAGGTAAACAATTACAACCAATAGGAATGTTAGTAGTATTAGATTCTATATTGAATAGAATTACTGCTAATAGAACAAAAGGAAAAAATACTTATATTTTCATTGATGAAATATATTTATTATTCCAATATGAATATTCTGCAAATTTCTTATTTACACTTTGGAAACGAGTTAGAAAATATGGAGCTTTCTGCACAGGTATAACACAAAATGTTGAAGATTTATTACAAAGTCATACTGCTAGAACTATGCTTGCAAACTCTGAATTTATAATAATGCTTAATCAAGCAAGTACAGATAGAATTGAACTTGCAAAATTATTAAATATATCTGATTTACAGATGAGCTTCATAA
>JAGALD010000002.1 GCA_017625395.1 Bacilli bacterium
AGCTAATCAAAATGCTGTTATGATTGCATATGAAAAGGCTGGTAAAACTATTGATATTAAGAAAAAGAATCTATATATTGCATATACTGCTTCTTATTTAAAAGCAACTGTTCCAATTAAAATTGGCGATGTTATAGAGAGCGTTGATGGTAATTTAGTATCAAGTTTTGAGGAATTTGTTGATTATGTTAATAAGAAAGATGTGGGAAGTGTTGCAACTCTTTCAATTAAAAGAGGAGAAGAAATTATATCTAGTGATGCTGAGATTTTAGAAGTTGATGGTAAAAAGGCAATTGGTCTTGCATTTTATTTGATATATGATTATGAAGTTAGCCCAGAAATAACTTTTAAGTTTAGTGCTAATGAAAGTGGTGCATCAGCAGGGCTTATGACGACACTTGCAATATATGATACTCTTATTGAAGATGACTTAACTAGTGGCTATAAGATTGCTGGAACTGGTGAAATTTACAGTGATGGATCTGTTTTAGAGATTGGTGGAGTTAAGTATAAATTAAAGGGTGCTGTTGAGAGTGATGCTGATATATTTTTAGTACCAGCTGGTGAAAATTATGAAGAATGTATTAAATTAAAAGAAGAAAAAGGTTATGATATAGAAATTGTTTCTATTGAAACTTTTGATGATGCAGTTAATTATTTAGAAAGTTTAAAAAAAGAAAAAGAATAATTGATTTATATCTACATAAATGATATTATTTATATAGATAATAAAAAGGGGAATATATTATGGATGATTTGAAAGCGTTGTATTTTCATATAGAAAATCCTATTAATAATAAGACTAAATGGAATGAAATTTTAAATATTTATTCTAGTTCTCTTAATTATGATGATTTTTATAGTAAGATTGTTAATAAGATAAATGATAATAATATATGTTATGATGAAGAAGATAAAAAGAATTTTTATTTAATTATTTGGTCTATTTGGAAACAAAAGTTACTTTCTTTTACAGAAGATAATTTGAAAGTATTGATTGATAAGAAAGAGTTTGATTCTAGTGTTTACGATGTTGTAAAAAAATTAAGAGAACTTGGTAGTATGAAGAGCTTTTTATCACTTCGAAATGCATTAGTTGATCCAGATATAAATAGATATTTTTCGTTGTTTTTTGATGATTTCAATCATTCAGTTGTGATATGTTCTGATTTTGGTATTAAAAGAAAAATAGAATATAATACTGTTTTAAGTGTTAGGGTATCTGCTGTTAATTTATATAAACTTTTAAGAAAACTTATTAATGAATGTAATGATGTGTTTTTACCATATTACATTAGATTTAATGAAAATGGTCATAGTATCGAACTTAATATATATACTACTGTTGCTGATGTAAAAAGAATGGAAGCTGTGTTAAGTATTTTAAAAAAAGAAAATTATACGTTCTTTAAAAATAATAATAGTAATTTATTGGTTGGTAATATTGATGAATGGTTAACAATTAGAAATAAGGATTTCTATAAAGAAAGTGATTATTTATCAAGTAGAGCTTCCATATTGTTTAAGTCAATTGATAGTGTTATGTATGAATATGTCGTTCGTCATTTAAATACTTTGGTTTCTTATAAAGATGGAAGAATGAATTTAGTTGAATATCTTGCAACATATGTAATGGAAAAAGTAGTGGCTAATTTAATTAGTACTAATATAAGAACTAATAGTGAGTATTTCTACATTGCTAATAGTGATGATTTGTTAAATCTAAAGAATTATATTAAGAATAAATTATCTCTTAGTATGAGAGAAATTTTAAATGATAAAATATATTTGAAAGATAAAGATGCTAAAGTTGAAGTTCAACTAAATGCAAGTAAGAAAATTGCTGTAGAAGCTGATGTATTTATGTGTGCTATAAGAAATTTGGTAATTACTTTAATGCTTAAAGATGATTCGCTTGAAGATATGTTTAAAGTAAGAATAAAAAATGAGTGTAACTATTATAAAGTAGATCCAGATAAGTTCTGTCTTGATTCTGGATTTGCAAGAAAAATTTTCTTTAATAAAATACAGTATTCTAATTATCAAGGTGTGCTTGATAAAATCCATTCTGAAGTTAAGAAAGTTAATGATTTGGAAACACTTATTAATTCCGAATTAAATGATGATACAAGAAAACAAATTTCTAGTAGTATGACTGAGTTAATTGAAATATTTGAAGAGAATTAAAATAATAATTCTCTTTTTTCTTTAATTTTATTTTTAAAATTGTTATAATATCACTTGCAGGTGATGTTATGAAACGTAGTGAAGTAGATAAAAGTAAACTTAGTCCTATGATGTTAAAATATTTAGAAATTAAGGAAAAATATAATGATACGATAATTTTTTATAGATTAGGTGACTTTTATGAAATGTTTTTTGAAGATGCTATTTTATGTTCTCGTGAATTAGAGCTTACTTTAACTGGAAGAAATGCTGGTCTTGATGAGAGAGTTCCTATGTGTGGAATACCACATCATGCATATTTATCATATTTGGAAAAACTAGTTGATAAGGGGTATAAGGTTGCTATTTGTGAGCAACTTACTGATCCAAAAACATCTAAGGGTATTGTTGAACGTGATGTTATTCAAGTTGTAACTAAAGGAACTGTAATTGATGATACTTTAAGTGAGAAGGATTTTAATTATATAGGAAATATTTATGATTTTGATTATTGTTATGGTATTAGTTATACTGATATAACTACTGGATATTTTTATGTTTTATTACTTGAATATGATAAGGAAAAAGTAATTAAGGAGATAAACAATAGAAATATAAAGGAGATTATTGTTAATGATAAGATTGATAGAGAAATAATTTCTGTATTAAAAGAGAATTATCATATATTAGTTACTGTATCTGATTCAATTTATTCTGGTAGTGATTATGAATATATAGTATCTGATTTGCAAGATATTAGAATGTCTACTACTATTATGCATTTATTAAATTATATTTTAGAAACTAAAAAAGGTGATATGTCTCATCTTCAAAAAGCTGAAATAGTTGATTTGCATAAATATTTACTTTTTGATAGTCATACTAAAAGAAATCTTGAACTTACAGAGACTTTAAGACAAAAAGAGAGAACTTATTCACTTTTATGGCTTTTAGATAAGACAAAGACTGCTATGGGTAGTAGATTTTTAAAATATAGTATTGAAAATCCTCTAACTAGTAGTATTGAAATAAATAGAAGATATGATATTGTTGAGACTCTTTTAACGGAATTTATATTGAAAAATGATTTACAAAACTTACTTGATGAAATATATGATTTAGAAAGATTATCTGGAAGAATTAGTTATGGTAATTTGAATGCTAGAGATTTGTTACAATTAAAAAAATCTCTTAAGGTATTACCTGATATTAAAAAATTACTTGAAGAGATTAAATTTTATAGATCTATTGATACATTTGAAGAATTATATGATTTATTAGAAGTTTCTATTAATGAAGATGCGCCTTTTTCTATTAGAGAAGGGGGAATCATTAAGGATGGATATGATAATGAATTAGATGAGTTAAGAAAAATTAGAAGTGGTTCTCGTGATTTTATTCTTCAAATAGAGCAAGAAGAAAGAGCAAGAACAGGAATAAAAAATTTAAAACTTGGATATAATAAAGTGTTTGGTTATTATATAGAAATTAGTAAAGGAAATATTCCACTTGTTAAAGATGAGTTTAATTATGAAAGAAAACAAACTTTGGCTAATTGTGAGAGATTTATTACTCCAGAATTAAAAGAAAAAGAAAATATAATATTAGGTGCTGAAGAAAAAATAATTGAACTTGAATATAGAATATTTATGAATATAAGAGAAAAAGTTAAAACTTATATTACAGATATTCAAAAGACTTCTAAAACTATTGCTTTGGTTGATATGTTAGTTTCTTTTGCTACTGTTAGTGAAGAGAATAATTATATTAGACCAAGTTTATCTAGTGATAAAAAAATAGAAATAAAAGAAGCAAGACATCCTGTTGTAGAAAAGGTTATAAAAAGTGAGTTTGTTCCTAATGATATTATTATGAATAATGGAGTAGATATTTTATTAATAACTGGACCTAATATGGCTGGTAAGTCTACTTATATGCGTACATTAGCTATTATAATTATAATGGCACAAATAGGTTCGTTTGTTCCTGCTAAGAGTTGTAATATTTCTATATTTGATAAGATATTTACAAGAATTGGTGCAAGTGATGATTTAGTTAGTGGGGACTCTACTTTTATGGTTGAGATGAAGGAAGCAAATAATGCGATAAGTGAAGCTACAGAAAATAGTTTGATTTTATTTGATGAACTTGGTCGTGGTACTGCTACATATGATGGTATGAGCCTTGCTCAGTCAATATTAGAATATGTTCATGATAAGATTAAGGCTAAAACTTTATTTTCGACACATTATCATGAATTGACAGCTTTATCAGGGGACTTGAAAAGGCTTAGAAATGTTCATGTAAGTGCAATTGAAGAAGAAGGAAAAATTACATTTCTTCATAAAGTAAAAATGGGAGCAGTTGATAAAAGTTATGGTATTCATGTTGCTTCTTTAGCAAAACTTCCAAAAGAAGTAATTAATAGAGCTAATGAAATTTTAGAGTTTTATGAGACTAAGAATAAAAAGAAGAATGGCTTTAAGCAAATTGAATTACCATTAGAGCCAGAAGAACATAAGTGTAGTAATGATATACTGATAGAAAGATTGAATAAGATTAATCCTTTAGAAATCACACCAATACAAGCGATTAATATATTATACGAACTAAAACAAATTTCAGATAAAAAGTAAGAATATTTGACTAATAAAATATTAATTAGTATAATATGGGTGAAATGGGGTGTATTATGAACTTAATTGATGTTGTTATTATCTTATTTATTTTACTTATAGGTGTTTATGGATGGTATAATGGATTTGTTAGAACTACTGTATCTGCTGTTGGAATAATCATAGTTCTAGTTTTATCATTCTATTTAAAAAATCCAATTGCTGAATGGTTGAGTCTTAACCTTCCTTTCTTTAATTTCTGGGGAGATTTTAAGGATGTTACTATTATAAATGTAGTGATATATCAACTGATTTCATTCTTAATTGTTTTTTCGATTTTGATGATTCTTTATTCACTTGTTGTAAAGATTTCTAATTTTATTGAAAAAATATTAAAATGTACTGTAATATTAGGGTTGCCATCAAAGATATTAGGGTTTGTTGTAGGTTTAGTAGAAGGATATGTTATTGCAGTAATTGCAGTGTTCTTCTTGTCACTTCCTGTATTTGGATTTGATTTAATTCATGAATCAAAAATGAAAGCATTCATGTTAGAATCTACTCCTGGTATTAGTGGTATGATGGGAAATACTTCACAAGCTGTAAGTGAAATTATGGACTTAAGAGATGAATTTAGTAGCAATTCAACTAAAGATAAGTTTAATGAGAAATCATTAGATATTATGTTAAAATATAAGATTATTAAAGTTGATTATGCTGAAAAACTTGTGTATTCTGGAAAATTAAAAATGAATACAGAAAATGGTAAAAGTATTATAAATAAATATAAATAGGAGAGAATATGATAACTTATTTAAAAGATGAGATGTTAGATGATTTATTAGAAGGTAAAAGAGTTGTTGTTGATTTCTATGCCGATTGGTGTATGCCTTGTAATATGTTAGGTGAAATGATTGAAAGCGTAGTTAATGACAATAAAGATATTAATGTTGTAAAGATAAATGTTGATGAACATCCAGAAATAGCAGGAAGTTATGGTGTTATGTCTATTCCATATTTAGTGCTTTTTGATGATAAGAAAATAATAAAAAAACAAATAGGGCTAATGGAAGAGGATGAATTCCTAGAGTGGTTAAAATAGTGTAGTAAAAACTACACTTTTTTTATTTTAAAATATAAACTTGCAATTTATTAAAACATATGATATAATGAGCAAGCCGCTTTTTTGAAAGGCAGTATTTTTTTTGTAATAAAATAATAAGGAGATTAATATTATGAAAATAACTAATTTTAATCCCGTTATGTTAGAAAATGCGCAATTATTAACAGATGGAAGAAATCCATTTACTGAAGTATATAGATTAACAGATGGGAGAATTTTTAAATATTTAAAACCACCTGCTAGGTCTGATTATTTTTATCAGCAGGGGTATGCAAGACATTATAATTCTTTTTGTAAGAAGCTTAAACAAAGTGAAGAGTTAGCAGATGTAAAAAGTTTGGTTTTACCAAGTGAGGTTTCAACGGATGAAAGAGGATATGTTAAAGGATATTTCATGCCTTTAAAACGCGAAAAAAATATTTTACAGTTATTAGCTGATTGTGATGATGTTCAATTATTAACTAATTATTTTGAGGATTTATGTGATGCTATTGATGAATTACACAAAGTTGGAATTGTTGTTCCTGATTTGATAACTGAAGAAAATGTTTTATATGATCCGGTTGAAAGAAAAATATTATTTTTAGATTATGATGGTATGCAAGTAGGTAATTCTAAAACTAATGCTATTAGTGGTAAACTTTGTTATAAAAATAATAGTGTTTTAAGAACTAGTAA
>JAGALD010000102.1 GCA_017625395.1 Bacilli bacterium
ATTTCCTGTAATTTTTGGAACTGCTAAATGTCCAATCATTATTACTTCTGCACCACTTTCAATTGCATCTTTAAATGGTACTAAATCAAGACTTAATAATTCTTCTTTAGTTTTATCTACTATTGGAAGTGCTGAATGAGAGTCAACTGCAGTGTTGCCATGTCCTGGAAAATGTTTATAGACAGGTATTACACCATTATCTAAAAGACCTTTTGCTAAAGCAATCCCCATTCTACTAACTAGCTTACTATCACTTCCAAATGCTCTTTTTCCAATAACTTTGTTATCTTTATTAGAATATACATCTATTACTGGTGCAAAGTCCATATTTATACCAAATACTCTTAATTCCTCTGCAATAACCTTACCTACTTCTTCTGCAAGAGCTGTATCGTTTGTTTCTCCAACTTCACTCATATAAGGAATATTAGACACTTCTTTATCAGAAAGTGATAAAAGTCTTTGAACATTTCCACCTTCTTGATCAATTGAAATAAACATTGGAATATCAGAAGTACTCTTAATATCTTTTATAAATTTCAAAGTATTTTCATATGTTGTGATATTATCTTTAAATAAAATGAATCCTCCAGGTTTAACATCTGTTAGTGCACTTTTAAGAGTATTATCCATTGTAGATGAAGTGTAATATACAATCATCATTTGACCAATTTTTTCTTCTAGAGTCATATTTTCTAACGTATCATTTACTCTTTTTTCAATATTATCTATTTCTGTTTCATTTTCATCATTATTTTCAGTATTACTATTATTAGTTAAATTATTATCAAAATTTGTACTGCACCCAACAATAAGGAATATAGAAAATAAAAATATTAAAAATTTCTTCATATTATCACCACATAAAGTATATCATACTTTAATTAGATTTTTTTATATTTAATGGATTAACATGTACCATGCAATGTTTAACATTTGTAAAATTAGATTCTATCGCATCATGTACTTTATGTGCTATTTCATGTGCTAGATTAAGACTCATATTTCCATCGAGAGATATTTCTACATCAACATAAATTTTATTACCAAATATTCTTGTTTTTATATCATCTAAAATGAGTAAATCATCTTGATCATTAATTATATTTTTCATTTCTGAAATAATATTATCATCACATGACTTATCAACAAGCTTATTTACAGAATCCATAAATATATCAATTGCAGTTTTACATATGAAAATAGCAATAATCACGCTTGCTAGTGAATCAAGAATTGGAAAGCCAATTTGAGACCCTAGAATACCAATAAATGCTCCAATACTTGATAATGCATCGCTTCTATGATGCCAAGCATCTGCAAGCATTGATACTGAATTAATTTTTAGCGCTGTTTTTCTTGTATACCAATACATCCATTCTTTAGTAATTATAGATATTATTGATGCTATTAAAGATAATGTTCCAGGTATTAACAAAGCATCGTAATCTTTGACAAATAGTTTTTCAAAAAATGATACACCTAGACCTAATCCTGTAATAAATAAAATAATAGAAAGTAAAATTGACGCTATACACTCTATTCTTTCATGACCATATCGATGCTCTTTATCTTCTTTTTTACTTGATAATTTAAGTCCAATAATAACAATAAAAGTACTAAAAACATCAGATACTGTATGTATTGCGTCAGATATCATTGCACTACTATTAGAAATGATTCCAGCAAAGAATTTTAGAATAAAAAGTAAGAAATTAACAATTATCGTGATTATTGATACTTTTACTGCAATATCTTTTTTCATCAAATTCATAACATCCCCTTTATACTCTATGTTATGAATAAAAAAAGTATTTGCTTTTGCAAATACCTAAATAATTTATTTTTTTAGATTAAGCACTTTTTGTTATACCACCGTTATTTTTGGACTTAATTGAATCCATCAAAATTGAAAAAACAAGATTTTCATTTACATATGAATCACCATAAGGAAGATTGTCACGTAAATTTCTACGGCAACAAAAATATGCATCAGAGATATTTTTATCACTAACATTTTCATCTTTCTCAACATATGATTTTACATATACATTTGTAAGAAAATCTAAAACAAAATTAATAGCATCTTTGGTTTCTTCATATGGCTTTTTCTTCTTATTATTATGAGACATTAATGCATCAGTATATGCTATAAATTTTAAAACATCTTCTACATTAGAATATTTTGATAACTCCTCAACTAGCCCCATTAAATTACCATTAAGGTATAAAGATTTCATCTTTTCTAGCCCTATAGAATCAGCTAAAAGAGTTACAATTTTCTTTTCATCTGTATAAGAAGTTGCTAATAAAGCTTCCTGAAATTCTTTAGAAAAAGGAGAACTATAATCTGGTGCAACAAAATACTTTTCATTTAGTAATTGAGTAAACCCTTCATCTAATGCAATACCATGATGCTCAAAATTATTAACTTTTATTTGTTGAAATCCCGTATAAATAACACCTTGTTCTTTATCATACCTTGTAGACGAAGCATGTAATAACTCGTGTGTAGTTGCTCCCATCAATTTTGATAAAAAACTATTATTTGTTTTCATTGTATTGCTATAGGCACTATAATCACCAGCAACATTAGCACCTCCGCTAATCAAATACTTCGCAAATTTAACAACATTAAACATTCCCGATTTCATTTCTTTAATACTTGATAAATTTCGATAAAAATTTGCTAAATCTTCTTCTCTAAAAAATGTTTTCATTGTTGCTTCAAATTTTTCAACATCAATAATTGATTCAAGATATTCATTATTTATTTTTGTAATACTACTCGTTTCAAATAATTCATTTGGAGCATCTAATATTTCTATCTGATCAGAATCTGAATATTTTTTTATTTTAGCATTTATACTTTTAGGTATTACATAATCTTTTATAACTTTTTTTATACCAAATTTTAAACCTAGATATAATAGAACCCATTTAATCACTACATTTCCTCCCTATACAGTTTAAGAAATTTTTCTACTTCCATATAATCATTTTCATCTGTTATTTTTTCAATAATTCTTTCTTTACTATTAATTATAAATGAATATATATTTAAATTATTATCCTCTAGCAGGTTGTCAGTACAAATAACATACTCTTTTTTTGTATTTTCAGATTCAAATGTATAAAGAACTTCTAAATCTTTTTCTTCGTTATTAATTTTCACTTTAATATTTTTCATTTTTCTATCCAATCTTATACCTTTCATTCCACTTTTGAATACTTTAATTAATTTTTGTTAAGTAGCATATCTACTACTTTTCTAACACTGTTTTCATTAAATGGTTTTTCTAATAATGCAACAACTGGATATCCTTTTATATTTTCTAATACTTCTTTTGAATTAGTTCCAGTAATGATTGCAACTTTAATATTTTGAAAGAAATTATTTGTTTTCATAAATTTTAATACATCATATCCATTTACATTAGGCATATTAATATCTAAAAACATTCCAACTAGTTTTTCATTCATGCTAGCTAATTTATCAATAGCTTCTGTACCATCTTTTGCAACAATTACACCATAGTTATCATCTAGGATATTTGTTACAAAGTTTGCAATTATATTAGAGTCATCAACAACTAAGAATATTTTATCAGCATCTACTACTGTTTTTGTTTCTAGGAAACTGTCAGTTGATACTTCTACACCAAGATAATTAGTTACAAGTTCTATTATTCTTTTTGCTTCTTCCATAAGTTCGTCATAATGTTCAGAAACATAATACATATTGTTAGCTTTACTTTCCATTTCATGATTGTATGCTAAATCTGCTAATTTATCGAAACCAAAATACCTTGCATCACTTTTTAGTGAGTGAACATATATTGCATAATTAGCCATATCTGCTGCTTCTTTGCATTTTTTTATTTCAGACAGTTTACCATCAACTTCAGTTAAAAAATCACTTAAAGTTTCATTATAAGTATCCATATCTCCAAATAATTCTAGGCTTTTTTCTAAGTTAACACCATTTTCTGTAAGTATTTTTGAATCTAACATATTAACACATCCTATCTATAAATAAAATTATATCATAAAATAAAGAAAAACTAATAAAATATTAGTTTTTCATGACAAATTCTTTTAAAACTTTATTAAGTTCACCTTTATCAATTGGTTTTGCTAAGTAATCATCAAAACCATCTCGTAAGTATTTTTCACGCATTCCTGCGATAGCATTTGCTGTTAGAATTACTGTTGGAATATTATATCCTTCTATCTTTTTAAGTTCGCCTAGTGTTTCTACTCCACTCATTTTAGGCATCATATCGTCTAGTAATACTAAGTCATATGTAGCACCAGATTTAATTTTATCAAGACATTCTCTACCGCTTGATACAAGTTCAATTGTAAGATTATATTTAGATAAAAGTTTAGATGCAACTTTTAAGTTAAGGTTATTATCATCTACAACAAGTACTTTTTTACCAGTTAAGTCATACGTTTCGCTATCAAGTGTTATTTTATCATCTGCTTCTAAATCAATAGTTGGGTTATTAATTATTCTTTGATCAAGTGCAATTGTAAATTTAGAACCTTGTCCATAAACACTTTGAACAATTATTTGACCATTCATAAGTTCAACTAATTTTTTAGTAATTGCAAGTCCTAAACCTGTACCTTCTATTGTAGAATTTTTTTCTTCAAATCTTTGGAATTTTGTAAATAATTTTTCGATATTTTCTTGTTTGATACCAATACCTGAATCTTCTACTGAGATAATTAATCTACAAATATCGTCTTTAATTATTGAACTTATTTTAAATTCTACAAAACCTTTTTTAGTATATTTAATTGAGTTAGTAAGAATATTAAGTATTACTTGTTTAACACGAAGTTTATCTCCATATAACACTTTAGGAATACTTTCATCATATTGTGTTTTTAATATTAAATCTTTATCTCCCATTCTAGCATGAGCTAAAGAACAAAGTTCATCAAATACACGTTTGAAGCTATATTCGTCATTGATTATTTCTAGTTTATTAGCTTCTATTTTAGATATATCAAGAATTCCGTTAACAAGTTCAAGTAAGTTGTTAGATGCAGTTATTATGTCTTTAACTTGGTCTTTTGCTGTATCAGGAATATCTTCTTCATATAGATTTTGACTAAATCCAACAATAGCATTTAATGGTGTTCTTATTTCATGAGACATGTTAGATAAAAAGTCTGTTTTTGCAGCATTCGCTTTATCAGCTTGCTCTTTAGCAAGAGTTACTTCTTCAAGCATCTTAACGTCTGGGTTTTCTACCGTATGATACATCATGAAAGTTACTAAACTGAAAATAGAATTAACAAGTAGAATATTTGGCCATATATATTGCACAATTGTATTTATTGATAATAAAATTATTAATAAAAAAATAGGTAGAAATTTTCTTTTTTCAATTTTTTTTATGTTTATACACAAAACTGTGGTCATTAAAATGATTAATCCACCAATACAAAAAAATAAATAATTGACGCTTGGTCCATAAGAATATTGCATATATTTGACGTTATTTAAATGCACTGGCAATAAGATAAGTAGTAAAACACTTATAATGTTAAAAATTGAGTAAACTATATATATTTTATTTGTTTTATTTATTTTTTCTTTCTTTTTTAATGTTATATAACTATATAGCCCAATTAATGAAACATAAGAAAAGATACACACATTAAATAATTTTAAAATCATATTTATTAGAGGGTAATCATTCATTATAAAAACAACTATTAAACATTCCATTATTAAACTAATTAAATTTATAATTATCAAACCTTTAAAAAGAAATAATTCAATAGATTTTATTTTTTTCTTCATCACAAAATAAATACTAAAGAATAGCATATATACCAATGATACTACAGAAAAAATCATAGAATTATTAATACCGTCAAATAACATTTATTCCACCTACACTTTATTTTAGTATATCACATTATTAATTTTTTGCTATAAAAAAAGAATTAATCAGTTAATTAATTCTTTTACTTAATGTTAAAGTTCCTGCTTTTGCAATACCTCTAACATAATTATTTCCATCTTCTTCCAATTTTCTAAAATCATATTTCCCATTTTGAGTATATGGAAGTTCATCAACAATTCTTACATATTTTGGAACTTCATATTCTTTTAATTTATTTTCACAATCTATTTTTATTAGTTCCGCAGCATCTTTTACTGATTCTTTTTCGTCATCCTTTAAGACAACATACACCATTGGAACATGTTCTTCGTGTTCATCATTAACTGAAACTGCAACACATTCTTTGACAAATGGCAATTGAGTAATACTATCCTCTATTGTGTATGCAGATATTTTAAACCCTAACCTAGTTATTACACGTCGTGCACGTCCACACAAATGTACATATCCATCTTTATCAATATATCCCAAATCCCCTGTATGTAACCATACTCTACCATCTTCATGTCTTACTTTGCACGCATTAGTTTCATCTAAATTATTTTCATATTCTAGAAACAAGGTATTAGTGAGAGAGCAGATTTCACCTATTCCAACCTCATCTTCACCAGTACCATATGGCAATTCAATTTTTTGGTCCGTATCATAACTAATTATTGCTTCATCATACTTTGGAATTCCTACTGTTCCATATCTATTATTTTGTGTTGGATTAACTGATAGTGCCCCCCATCCTTCATTGTCACCATATCCGTTTACAAGTACAGTTCCAAAAAGTTGTTCAAATTCTCTATTTTCCTCTACTGTTATTTTGTCTCCTCCTGAAACCAAACAATCGACTTCTTGTAATTGTTTTCTTTTATTTGGTGATAATTTTAGAATATTATCTTTTAAATATCTATAATGGAATGGAGCAGCAAATGCAAGACTAAATGTTCCTATTTTTTTAAACACCGCATCTGGATCGAAGGTTGGGCATAATTCAACCTGTGATCCTAATGATAATGGCAAAATAATTGCATCCCCCAGTCCATATGCTATCCAAGGTGGTAATGCTACTAAAACTTTTTTATCTTTTCCTAATGGCAAGTCAGAGTATGCAATTTCTCTAGTACATTGTGTTGCAGAATAATCTGAATGAACAATTGTTTTGGGTTTCCCAGTAGTTCCACTTGATTGAATCATAATAGATTTTCTTGTTTTATCAAATGGAACAGCCTCGAAATTAGGATATTTTATCCCTGTTTCTATAAATTTTTCATATTTTATATATCGATTATCTTTTGGAATTCTAGTACTTGTACCACTTATTATATTTTTCATTCCAAAAAGAGTTTTTACTAGTGGTGTGGTTGAACCGACTGGGCTTGTTACAATAACTGTTTTTAAATCTGTATTATCAATGATTTCATTTACTTTTGGTAAGATCATATCTAATGCAATCATATATTTACAATTACTAGATTTTGCATATTCTTCGATGTCTTTTGCACTTGCTCTTAAATCAAACCATTTGGATACAGCACCAATTTTATTTATTGCTAACATATTTACAATTGACTCAATTGAATTGGAAACACCAACTAAAACAACATCGCCTTCATTTACCCCATTTGCTTTAAGAGCTTTTGCACACTTATCAACTTCTTCTTTTAATTTTCTATATGTCCATGTTGTACCTAAATAACTAATTGCATCTCTATCAAAATCTTCTTGATCAAAAACCATACTATAGATTGTTTGATTTGGATTTATTTTTTTTATTGGGTTATCTCTATAATATCTTAGCCATGGTTTATCAATACTAGGGTATCCTACTGGTGGTCCTTGTATTTCTCCATTTGCTAAACCTCTAAGATATAGGTCTCTTTCTTTTTGTTCTTCCTCGGTTAATGTACTCAATTGTTTTTTTAATTCAATTAGTTCTTCTTTCGTCATTCGACAATCCCCCTCTTATTAGTGACACATTATACCATAAAACTTTGTTTTTGTCAAATTTTATAGGTTTTTTGTACCTTTTAAGTCATTATATAACTCTAAATGATTTGGATAGTCTTTTGGAATACAGAAAGTTTTTGTTCTTTCTTTCTTTTTTAAAAGATATGTATCTGTTGTAAATATTCCACCTTTCCCATGCCATTCATTAGATATTACTTTTGCTCTAACTTTGAAGAATTTACTAAACATTTTTACCTTTTTAATTTCTTTTATTTCAATTAAATCAATACCTTGATACTTCTCTAGATTATTAAAAATGTCTTCAATATTATTTTTATCTTTTATAATCTTTTTAAAGTCTTTAATACTTATTATTCCAGAATCATATTCTATTCCAAAACTATGAGGGCATAGTACATAAAACTTGTTATCTTTTTCTATGTATACATTTACTCTATTTTCTATTGAATCTGAAACCATGTATCCGATTGCTATTAAATAAGACATTAATAGTGATGTAGATATTGCTCTATCTAACATTCCTGATCCGCCTATGAGAAAGTGAAAGAAACTAAAAAATAAAATAAATGTTATGATGAATACAATAAGTACTCTTAACCAATCTACTCTTTTAAACCATTCTCTTCTTTTTCCATTACATGTATATATTTTCATAAAAACCTCTTAAATATTCTTAATAAAAACTCCTGTATCTCTTAGTTCGTATCCTAAAGATAGATAAAGTTTTCTTGCATAAATTCTTTTACTACTAGAAGTAAATTCAATGTATGATATATTTTCTTCTTTTGCAATTTTTTCTACTTCTAACATCATTTTAGCACCAATTTTTCTATTTTGATAGCTCTCTAATACAGAAACATAATCTAAATAAAAACCATTTTTATTTGTTACTGGATTTATTTTTGTTGTAATCATTATTGTTCCTATTACCTTATTATCTTCTTTTGCACAAAGAAATCTTATATTTTTATTATTTAGTGATTCTTTTATTGTTTCTTTATTTGCTTTTAGTGTGAATGCTTCTTCTAATAAATTTATTAAACTATCAATTTCTTTTTCTTTTAAAAATTCAAATATCATATTAACCTCTTACTCTTTTATAATCATCATAATTACCAACATAACTTATTAATTTATTATTTTCAATATGTAATATTCTTGTTGC
>JAGALD010000103.1 GCA_017625395.1 Bacilli bacterium
TAATCTAGTATGAATATCTCTATATACTACCCAAAACTTTACATTCATCATATCTGCTATTTGTTGAATAGTCATACCAGACTCAAATAACTCTGCCACAGTAGAAACTCTTTTTCTTATTTCTTCATCTTTAACATCACGCACTACATTTTCATCAATTTTACCACGTAAAATATCAACTTCTTCAGGTCTCATTTTACAATATCTAGCACAATAATCACTAACTGTACAATTACTAATTGAAAAATATGTTTTTGTAAAATACTGTGCAGTTTTTCTAGTAGAATCCCCAGTTGCCAAAACATGTTCACCAACTAATATTACTCTTCTTAATCTCTCTTCTTCTGTTTCAACAGTTCTTGCCATACTTCCTCCTAATTATTAGAATCCATCGATAAAACACTCATAAATGCTTCTTGTGGTAATTCAACACTACCAATTTGTTTCATCTTTTTCTTTCCTTCTTTTTGTTTCTCTAAAAGTTTTCTTTTTCTAGTAATATCTCCACCATAACACTTAGCCAAAACATCTTTTCTTAACGCTTTAACAGTCTCACGTGCTATAACATGATTACCAAGAGATGCTTGTATTGGAACTTCAAACATTTGTCTTGGAATAGAACCACGTAAGTTTTCCACAACAGCACGTCCTCTTTGATATGCAAAATCCTTATGAACAATAACACTTAAAGCATCAATTATTTCGCCATTTAATAAAATATCCATCTTAACTAAATCACTTGGCTTATAACCAATTATTTCATAATCAAACGAAGCATACCCTTTTGTAAAAGACTTCAATTTATCAAAAAAGTCATATACTATCTCTGATAATGGTAGCTCATAATGAATATTTACTCTTGTAGGATCAATATATTCCATACTTATATAAATACCTCTTTTATTTTGGCATAATTCCATTATTGGCCCGATGTACTCGCTTGGTGTAAATATATTAGTTCTAATATAAGGTTCTCTTACTTCCTTTAAAGTTGTCTTATCAGGCATCTTATTTGGAGCATCAACCATTATCTTTTCACCATTAGTAAGTATTGCCTCATACACAACAGAAGGCGCTGTCATTATAAGATCTATATTAAACTCTCTTGTAATTCTCTCTTTAATAATATCCATGTGTAAAAGACCTAAAAAACCACATCTAAATCCAAATCCTAATGCACTTGAAGTCTCAGGTTCATAAATAAGTGATGCATCATTTAATTTTAATTTTTCTAATGCTTCTCTTAAATCTTCAAACTTACTTGATTCAATTGGGAAAAGCCCACAAAACACCATAGACTTCATTGGTTTATATCCAGGTAATGGTTCACTAGCAGGATTTTTCAAAAGAGTTATTGTATCTCCAACCTTAATATCTTGAATACTTTTAATACTAGCTGAAATAAATCCAACTTCACCAGCTTTAAGCATAGATTTTTTAACTTCTTTAGGAGTATTAACCATAAGTTCTATTACCTCATATGTCGCACCAGTTTCCATCATTTTAATAGTATCTCCAACTTTAATAGTACCATTAACAACACGAACAGACATAATTACTCCACGATAAGAATCAAATATACTATCAAATATTAAAGCTTGAAGAGGATCATTTTCCTCCCCCTTAGGAGGTGGAATAACTTCAACAATCTTGTCAACTAGTTCTTTTATTCCAACACCAGTCTTAGCACTAGTTAAAACTATATCTTCATCATTAAAACCAAGAAGACTAATAAGTTCTTTTTTAACTTTTGGAACATCCGCATTAGGTAAATCTATCTTATTAATAACAGGAATTATAGTTAAATCATTTTCCATTGCTAAATATAAATTAGCAAGAGTTTGAGCTTCAATCCCTTGTGCAGCATCAACTACTAAAAGAGCTCCTTCACATGACGCAAGACTACGAGATACTTCATAAGTAAAATCTACGTGTCCTGGAGTATCAATCAAATTTAAATTATATTCTTCTCCATTATAAACATAACTTAAAGATGCAGTATTAAGTTTTATAGTAATACCACGTTCTCTTTCTAAATCCATACTATCTAATAATTGTGCTCTAGATTCTCTTGAAGTAACAGCATTAGTAATCTCCAAAATTCTATCAGCTAAAGTACTTTTTCCATGATCTATATGTGCAATTATTGAAAAATTTCTTATATGTTTTTTGTCCATATTAATCACCCATTTCTTTGGACACACTCATTACTTATTATATACTTAAATAAGTCATTCATCAACATTTTTAATCTCGTATAAAAAGAAAAATAGAAATGTTAATTATACATTTCTATAATAAATTATACTGTAACTTTTTCTTTTTCTAACCTAGCTTTTAAATGCTTCATAGCTTCTTCAATATCATTGAAATAAATAGTTTCAGTTTTTAATTTTTCATAAGTTTCATTACCTTTTCCAAGTATTAATACAATATCATTAGTTCCTGCTATATCAATTGCTCTTTTTATAGCTTCACTTCTATCTACAACAATTTCATATTTAGACTTATCTTCAATATCTTTAATCATCATATTAATAATATCAATAGGTTCTTCACTTCTTGGATCTTCATAAGTAAATATTGCATAACTTGCATTATCAGTTACTGTCTTACCCATAAGAGGTCTTTTTAAGAAATCTCTTTCTCCAGCAGAACCAATAACAACAATACTTCTATTAATATCTAGTGTATGTACAAAATTAAGCAAATTACTTATTCCATTAGGAGTATGAGCATAATCAACCATAACATGAAAATCTTGTCCAATATTTGGAAGCATATCAAGTCTACCAGACACTTCTATTTTACTAATATTTGGAATAATCTCTTCCATAGTCTTACCACTTGCTATAGCAACTAAAATAGCACATGCTAAATTATAAACATTAAAATCTCCTAACAAAGGACTAACTATTTTATAAGATTCACCATTAAATTTATAAGTAATATTAGTTTTATTTGGAAATATATCATAACTTACAATTTGTAATGTATTATCTTCATCTTTACCATATGTATAAATGTTTTTACAACTACAAGCTTCTCTTACAACAGAATAATAATCATCATCCTTATTTAAAATAGCATATCCATTTTCTTTTATTTGTTTAAATTGTTGGCATTTACATTCAATATAGTTTTCAAAACTTCCATGAATATTTAAATGTTCTCTTGTAATATTAGTAATTGCACCAATATCATAACGGATTGTTTTAAGTCTTCCTCTAAAGAAAGCTTCACTTGATGATTCCATCATAACAGTATCGCATCCTGCTTCTAAAAAATCATAAAAATATTCAAACAATTTATCAGCGTCAGCAGTTGTATTATTAGTTTCTTTATTAAACTTAGAACAACATCTTCCATTGGTCCCCATATAACCGCAAACATCATCACCAATTAAATATTGTGTAATTGTTGCAACACTAGTCTTACCATCAGTACCAGTAACAGAATATATTTTTATTTTATCTTCTGGATTATCATAGAACCTTGCGCAAAGTAAAGGAAGTTCATTATTAGTATCTTCTACCATAATAACTGGAACATCACACTCTACTTCTCTACTTGCAACAATTGCAACAGCACCACGGGATACCGCATCAGAAACAAAATCATGTCTATCAGCAGTTACCCCCTTAGTACAAATAAATAAATCCCCTTTTTCAACTTCTTTTGAATTAATCTTTATTCCTTTTATATCAATATCATAATCACAATTATATAATTCACTTAATTTTTTCATAATTACCTCTATAATAAGTATACAATATAATTTAAAAAATATATACAAAATATTGAAATTATTTATTATTTAATTTAATATTAATTAAGGTGATA
>JAGALD010000104.1 GCA_017625395.1 Bacilli bacterium
CCATATCTAGATTACATTAGTGTAGAAGAAGGAAAAGATGGATATTGTCTTGAAGAAGGATATTGCAGTGAATTTATAAATAGTAGTGAATTTTCTACAATATTTAAAGTTAAATAAACAAAAAAAGAGGTGACATAGATGAAAGAAACTATGTGGATATATTTCTTTATAATAATTGGAATTTTAGGAATCGTAATTATAAATATCTTTGGTAATGTAATTATGAGTAATGAACAAAATTACTATTTATTAAAAGAAATAACCGAAGCAGCCATGATTGATGCTGTTGATTTAAGAGCAATAAGAGATGGTGTTGGTTGGGACGGTGTAACAAAAGAAACAGATCATGAATCAATGCACTGTGAAGAAGGGGTTCCTGGAACAGTAAGAATTATAAAACAAAAATTTGTGGAAAGTTTTGTTAGAAGATTTGCTAACAGTGCTCAATTAAATAGAAAATATAAAATATTGATTCATGATATAGATGAATGTCCACCAAAAGTTTCAGTTACATTAATAGCAACACAAGAATTATCATTTATCACATTCTTTGAAGGAATGGGAAATAGTGACGTAAAGTACGAAACAGAAGCAGATATCGTAAATGCTATTACTTCGATACTTGAAAGTAAAACACCAAATGATTATGATTAATAAAAAGTTACTGAGGTAACTTTTTTTTGTAAAAAAATAAAATAATTTTTTTGATATATTGCGTTTTTAAATACGTTAAGGTATACTTAATATAAAGTAGAATAGTGGTATTCTGGGGGATTGGCTAAAAAAGAAAGGATGATAAAAATGAATAATAATTTGAATACTTCTAAATTTAAAAAATTTTTAAAAGATAAGAACACAGTAACAGCATTGTGTGCAATAGTAATAGTTATAGTTTTAGTAATTGGATACAATATTCGTATAAACGCAGCTACAAAGCCTGTTAGTATTCCAGTAGCAGCAACAACTATTCAACCAAGAACAGAAATAACTACAGAGTTAATTAAATATATTAACGTTCCAAGTGAGGCATTACAAGGAAAGTATTACAAAAACAAAGGTGAAATCCTTGGAAAATATACAAATGTAAATACAATCATTCCAAGTGGAAGTTTGTTTTATAAAGAAGCTTTAGTAAAAAAAGCAGAGTTACCTGATGCATCATTATATGATGTTCCAGAAGGACATACATTATATTATTTAACAGTAAACATGCTAACAAGTTACACTAATTCTATTTTGCCAGGAAATTATATTGATATTTATTTATCAACTAAAGAAACTGATAAAGCCCTTGTTGGAAAATTATTAGAAAACGTTAAAATATTAGCAGTTAAAACATCAGAAGGATTAAATGTTTTTGAAGATTCAACTGATGCAAGAACACCTTATGTAATAATTTTCTCTTTACCAGAAGAATATCACTTGTTATTAAGAAAAATTAATGCAATTAATAGTTACTCAATTGCATCAGCAGAAAGTAAATTTTCCCGTATAGAAATAATTCCAGTTCCAACAACTACAAATTTTGGAAATACTGATGAAGAAATTGAAATTAATGTAAGCAGTCAATATTTAAAAGAATATGTTGAAAACATGGCTTCAACAATTCCAGAAGATTCTGCACCAGACTTTGAATTTGACATGCCAGATTTTAATGAGGGTAATGAAGAAGAAACAGAAGAAGAATAAAAAGGTGATTATATGAATGAATCAATGAATTTTGGAAATCTTAGTTTTAATACAGTTTCAAATGATTCAACAAATAGCACAGTAGCAGAAAATAACATTTCTGCTACTAATAATGTTGCTATAGATAATAATGAAAATAATCAAGAAAATGCAAAACCTCAAATCTCCGATAGCGGGTTGAGCTTTTCAACAAGTACTGTTGTCAAAAAAGATAATTATGAAAAAGAAGCTGATAACTTTTCAAGTATAGAATTTGGACCGTTACAAAAATATCTTGATGATGATGATATTACAGATATTTCATACAGTAATGGTGGACAATTGTGGTTAAAATCATTAAGTAAAGGTGTATATAGAGCAGACCAGCAAGATGTAAATAACGCACTTATTGAAAAAATAGCATTCCAGTGTTCTAACGTAATGGGAAAAACCTTTAATATGGCTCATCCATTCTTGGACTCAGAAAGTGCTGAACTGCGTATGAACTTTGTACATGATTCAATTGCAAGAAATGGTATAGCAGTAGTTTTTCGTAAAACACCTGCCAAAATAAGACTTGAAAAAAACAAATTATTAAATGAAAAATATGTAACATTAAGTATTCATGATTTTCTAATTAACTGTGTTCGTGGTCACTGTAACATCATTGTCTGCGGAGAAACTGGATCAGGTAAAACTGAACTTGTAAAATATTTAGCAAGCCATACAGCAGAAAATGAAAAATTAATTACGATTGAAGATACTCTTGAACTTCACTTGGATAGAATATTTCCAACAAGGGATATTGTTGCAATGAAAACTAATAATATTGCATCATACTCAGATGTTCTTGTTACATGTATGAGACAAAACCCAAAATGGATTTTGTTATCCGAAGTTCGTAGTGCTGAAGCAGTTACAGCAGTTCGTAACTCAATTTCTTCAGGACATAATATCTTATCAACAATCCATGCTGATAAATCAGAAAGTATTCCGCATCGTATGTATAGTTTGCTAGAATCAAATATCGATGTA
>JAGALD010000019.1 GCA_017625395.1 Bacilli bacterium
ATATATTATATCATATTTTTATTAAGTAGATATCTTTATTATAAATGTTTTAAGAGTAAAAAACTACTTTCCATTTAATAAGGAAAGTAGTTTTATATTTTTTATAGTTAACTAATATCAGTTGTAAAATTTATTTTTTTACGAATAGTTTGGCTAGGAAACGAGAAATAATTGATGAAACAAATATTACTAGCAAGCTTATACCAATTCCTATAATTACATAAATAATTGCTGCAAGTGGTGTTAAAATTGAAAAATTTGAAAAACTATCTATTATGTCACGAATAATATATGACCACTCAAAAATTAAAACAATTATTGAAATAATGGCTGTAATAATAACTTGTACTGAATTTGTTTTCTTTTCTACCTTTACAGTATTTTTATTATATTTATCTATCAATCCTTGCACATATTCAATTTCAGCCATTTCATTATTTCTAACGTTTTTTGATAAGACTTCTGTAGTTATGTCATCAATTTTAAAATGTTGTTGTAATTCATTTATTCTCTTACTCTTTTTAGATTTATCAAGATTAATATAGTTGTAACATCTGCAATATAAATCAGTAATCAATTCATCATGACGTTTATTATTAATTTCTTCTAATAGTTTTGTTGTTTTCTCTTTAGCTTTTTTTATAAATGTTTTGTATTCACCGTCATCATCCACACTTTCAAGCATATTAATTTTATCTTCTACCACCATTAGATATCTCATATCGTCATCAAGAAATTCAAAAAATTCATGTCTATATTCAATAAGTAAATCAACATATTCTTTCAATGCTTCTAAATTATATTCATCATCTTCTAATATTTTTTCCAATAATTCTTTTGCATTAACATATTTCCTAACTTTAAGGTGTTTTTTTACAATTAATAATTTATCACTATAGTCTTTAGTACCACTTACTTTAACATTACCGCTAACTTCAAGTTTATATTTTGCTATGGCATCATCAACTATTATTGTAGTATTGCAAAAACTACATTCTGCCCTTTTCATATTATCGTCAAGTTCTAATTGTGCTCCACAACTAGGACATTTTGCAGGAACTAAATTAACCATTTTATCATCTCCGTCTATAATATTATAACATGATTTTAATAATATTTATCTTCAAATTTTATATTGAAAAAAAGCTTACACAAAAAAGAACATTACGTTCTTCTACTCTTGGCCAAACACAAAGTTTAAAGTATTACAATATGGTGCGAGTGTCGTAGTAATCTGCAATATTCTCACAAAGGCAATTGACATAAGAATTAATTGCTATAATCGTTTTAACAAAAAAAGAAGAAAACTTTAATATTTTTGACATTGTTTTCTTCTTTTACTTAATATAAATGGATGTTCAACTTGAGAAGTTTCTTGGTTTATTAATTTTTCTTTCTCTTGTTGTAAGTAATCTTGCTTTTCCTCTGTTGTCATTTCATCGTATGTTTTTTCAGTCCCTTTTTTTTGAACACTTGTAGCATTAGTATCGGTTTTAACTATTATTTTAGTATTGCAAAAACTACATTCTGCCCTTTTCATATTATCATCAAGTTCTAATTGTGCTCCACAACTAGGACATTTTGCAGGAACTAAATTAACCCTTCTATCATCATCATCTTTATTTAAAATTTGACTTCCACAATCATTATTTAATTCTGCTGGAACAGGACGTTTTGCAGGAACTAAATTAACCCTTCTATCATCATCATCTTTATTTAAAATTTGACTTCCACAATCATTATTTAATTCTGCTGGAACAGGACATTTTGCAGGAACTAAATTAACCCTTTTATCATCATCATCTTTATTTAAAATTTGACTTCCACAATCATTATTTAATTCTGCTGAAATTGGCTTATAAATTTTACCTTGTTCTAATAAGCTATTTTTCATATGTTCATAAAGATTATCTCCCATACCAATAATTACAATTGTATTTAGAATGTTGTAAACTGGCATAGAGATAAAAAAAGCGGCACGTATACACTTAACAATTTTTTTTGAAAGAGCTCTCTCATCTTTTGCAACTTGATATCCTTCTCTTTTTAATTTTTTTGCGCAAGCATCAGAATGTATGAATACTGTAGCCCCACTTATAGCAATTGTTCCTAAATAAATATTTAATAACATAACAAATCCCCCTCTTAATTATGTGGTATTATAACATATTACAATATATTTGTCAAGTTTTCATTTTAATTTCACGGTATAGTGACTATATCATTATGCAGATGTATTTCTAAAATAAAAAAGATATCAGAATTTAAATTCTAACATCCTTTATATTTTAGTCTCAACCAAAAGGTTCGAGTTTGGTATCAATATGGTGCCGAAAGACAGAATTGAACTGTCCGCTGATCCTTACCAAGGACCTGTTTTACCACTAAACTATATCGGCATAATTTGATTATACCAAACTTTAGTATTTTGTAAATAAAAAAGAATTTTAGGTTTCTAAAATTCCATTTTCTGATATACTTTCATTTTTATTCTGTTTATTTTTTTCATATTTTATTGTACTAATATTTTTTGTATTACTTAATAATTCATAGAATAATCTTTCTTTTTTTAGTAATATATCTAATACTGTTTTTAAATATATAAATATTAATAGAATACTTATAATGACTGAAATCAAAGAGGTTATTTCATTAATATTTGAAATATTTATACTCCATTTTAAAATGTCATATATCTTATAAAATATTATATACATCATTCCATATTTAATTAATAACTGATATAACTTAACATTTTTATTATTTTTATCTATTATTTTTAGTTTAACAATGGATTTTCCAATTGTCCTTCCTTTAAATACAAATGAAAATAAAACAAAGTATATTAAATAGATAAATGAATAAAATATAGAGATAACTTCAATTTCAAATAATAAAACAAATATTATAGCTATTACATTTATTACTATGCAATCAATAAAAAATGCTACTGTACGTCTTGCAAATGACACTTTTTTTCCATTTTCGTAAGATATTTCATCAAGACGTTTCCTTGTTGGTAATATAAAACTAAATAAAGGGGTTATTATATGTCCAAATAATCCTCCAAGGGTATTAACTATCAAGTCGTCTACATCAAATAATCTATATGGTCTTGGATAAATTCCATAAAGTCCACTTAATTGTGTAATTTCAAAGAAAAAACTTAATATAAATGATAATATTAAAACCTCCCACCATTTTCGATTAAAATAATATCTTAAATAAATTCCAAATGGAATTGTAAGTAAAAAATTAAATATGTTTACATAAATTAGTGGTTCTTTTAATGCTGAAAGATATGTAGAGAAATCGTTTATATCAAAACCAGAATACATTATTATGTCATTAATAAATCTAAAAGGAATAAGTTGTGTCCATGGGGTTGTCATTAATGATACTTCTTTTATTGATGGTAATGGTAGTATTACCATGAGGTATGCCACTAGTAAATATAACACAAATGAATATACAATTATCGTTCTTAACATTGGTATTGATCCATATTTGTGATATTGTCTAATCATATATGGTATTGTAATTATAAATGCTATTATTGGAAATATTAAAAACGAAACCTTAATAGCAAGTTCATATGTACTCATAAAAATCTCCTTAAAGTTAGTCTTTTGCTCTTCGTATGTAATTTTACTATACAAGAAAATAAAATACAATATTAAGTGTTTATGTTATAATTTAAAAAAATAAATATTAAAATTAATAAATATATGCTATAATTATATTGTTCTTGTTCTCGTAGCTCAGCAGGATAGAGCAATCCCCTCCTAAGGGATAGATATGGGTTCGAGTCCTATCGGGGACACCACTTATGTGTAAAAAGTATTAATATTTAATACTTTTTTTATTTTAAAAAAAAAAATAAAGTGATATTTTCACTTTATTAAATCTTTAAATAATTTATTAGTACTATTAGCATAACGTTTGCAAAACGTACAGCGTATCCTCTTTTTGAATACAATGCTTCAAATATTGCAACGATATTATCTACTATATCAACAATCCAGCTTTCAGCATATTTTGGTACAGTATGTACAGCTACTGGAAACATGTGTGTTAAAATAATATCTTTTTCTTTTGCAGATAAATCAAAATATTTTGAAGCAAATGCTTCTGCATATTTTGGATGGTTTACTAAAGTATTCAATTTTTCTTTCATTGAAAATTCCTTATTATCTACCAAGAAAAAATCATGTAATAATCCACCTCTTGCAACTTCTTCATAATCAAGTCCTAAAATTTTAGCAACTTTATATGAATAGTATGAAACTCTTGCAGAATGGTCATATCTATTCATTCCATGATGTTTTATTTCTTTAGTTTTTAAAAATTCTTTATGATTTAATATATCATTAACAATATTTAAATATTGTTCTTCTCTATTTGTAATTTCTGTCATAAAATTATTCACCTTCGTACTATGACATTAAATATTATGATATTCCTTAATGTCATAGAATAAAAATATACTATACAAAGTATAACATATTAAAATCCAAAGGTCAAAGCAAAATTATTTTACTATTAAAAACAAAAAAAGAGAGAGACCTCTCTATCTATATAAACGCTATTTAGATAGCGACCTATAATATATTATGTTTAATTAAACAAATTGTTCATCAATTATACTTATTTTTATTCTAAAAAATGGGAAATATACTTAAATCCTTTATTTATTTTCTCCTCTACTGTAATTTCTTCTTTGTAAATATTTCTTAGGTTGTCCATAACTTTACTATCGTTATCAACTAGATCATAAAAGTAATCATATCCGTATTCTGTAAAGGAAAAAATATTAGAAAATGGTTTATTATTTAAAATTGGATCAGTTACCATTTCACTATATTGCCATACTAAATATGGTGAATCATATTCTTCTTTAGGTGTTTCTGGATGAATTTTTTTCCATTTTTCAAACCATAAAAAGTGTAGTGTTTCATGAGCACACACCTCTATTATTTTTGAATCTTCTATACCTATACCAATAGAAAATGAGAATTCATCTAAATTTCTTGGAAAGACTGGAAGTATTCCTACTGTTGCTTCAATTATTTTTATCTCATTAGGCCAATTTATATTTAAATATAGAGATAACTCTTTAAAATATTTATCATTATATTCTTTCCATAATTTGTTGTATCGCTTTGCTTCTTCCTTTAAAAAATCAAGTGATTCATTATAATTTTTGGTAACTACTTCTTCAATGATTTTATTAACTTCACTTTGTGAGAGATTTGTGCTTATATCTTTTAATTCTGGAAAGCATTGTATTGTATATTCTCGCATGCTCATTGTTTCGCTTTCTTCAAAATATGTCCATTTAATCATATCTATATTATCTTGCAGGCTTATTTCTTTAAACTCTATTTTAGGTAAATTCATCATAGTTTTCCCTCTTATTATCTATTAATATATTCATCATATTGCCTTATAAAATTTATTAGTGAATTAATCAAACTTTCTAACAGTATTATATTTTCTTTGTCTCTATATTTTCCATTTATTTCTAGTTGTATGATTTCAATATTATCAAGTGCATATATTCCTTTGGTGATTGCTCCACCTTTAAATGGATTATTGTGTTGAATATTTGTAATACCATTTTCTATAAAAGCTTCTTCTAGTTCTCTAATCGTTGAAAAATCTGCTGTTAGATTATTTAGTGTTCCAAATTCAATATCAAAGTCTCTATTCTTTGATGCTCCATGTAAATCAATTACTAGCTTTATGTCATTTTCTTTAATTACTCTACGCATTTCAATATTATACTCATCATAATTATCTTTATTTGAATCTATTCCTGTGTCTTTGTTTTTAATGATAGAATAAACATTATGGTATTTGTTTAAATAAAGAGCTATTGCTTTGGTATATGGTTCGCTTAATTTTACTGTTCCATCTTCGCGCTTTTGTATCATTGTATGTGATGAAGAAAAAAAAATAGGTATTTTTCCTTTATATATTTTAAAGTCTTCGTTAAGGTTTAGGTTTTCTAATTCATTTATTTCCTGTTCAAAATTCATATCATCACTTCCTAGAGATATTATATCATACTAAATTATATTATCTTACTCATTTCTATTATCCAATAAAAAAAGATTGTTTAAAACAATCTTTATATTTATTAATTATTTTATTACAGTCTCTATTTTATTTCTGTAAAAATAATATATGCTTTCTATATATTTCTGTTCCATATCATCGCTATAACCAGCAATATATTTATTACCAATAATAACTGTTGGATAAAACTTAGCATTTATTTTAAAATAATTTAAAAATTCCTTTTTTACTCTTTCTGTCTCTTTGTTAGAATATACATCATAATATTTTACTTCAAATACATTACTATCCAATGTTGATAAAAAATTCACTAAATTAGTACAAAAACTACAAGATTTATTACCAATAATAGTAACTTGTTGTTTTTCATTATTATACTCATAAATTTGTTTCAATCCATCTTGGGATATAGTGATTTTATTATTTTCTTCCGTTGTTTGATTATTAAATTTTATATTATATTCACCTTCAAATAGTTTATCAAATGTAAAAATGTTATAAATATTTTTTTCATCGATAGAAAAAACATTTGAAACTAATTGGTTGTCTAAGTAAAAGTGTGAATCTGATGGTATATAAACAGTTATATTTGTATGCACTTTTACAATATCATCTTTAATTTTATGATTTTCTACTTTAATATCATTATTATTATAACTATTAATTTTTAATTTGCATTGTTCAATATATTTTTCTTTTGTCAAATATTTTCCTTGTTCTATATCTACTATGTTGTAAATCTTTTCGCAATCTTTATTTTTTACAGCTGTATTGTATCTCCATTTTAAGATATTATCATAATTTAATATTATAATTAGTAGTATAATTATTACTATTGAAAATACCAATAATATATATTCTTTCTTCATATTAATTCACCAACCACCAAAAGTATAACATGTTCGAATATGTTTTACAACGGCTTTAAACTCTCAACAATTAAATTTCACTTTCTTTACTTTAAGTTTGCTAACTAAATTAATTATTCCCCGTGTGATCGTAGTCACCATGTGATAGCATACGTTTAAGTATACTAATTGATACAAAGAAAAAAGTTACATTTGTAACTTTTTCATGTAATGATTTAATAGTAATTAGAATTTAGCATCTTTAATTGCTTCGTTTACTATTTCTAAATACTCATCTATAACATTGTTCTCGTAATAAATCTTAGATAAATCAATATTTATAGTTTTATAATACATGTTTTGATATAACTTAGATAAATATGAATTATCGTCATTTATAATTCTATTCATAGCACATTTAACTTCTTCAATAGTACCAACGCACTCAAAAGGCTTAGTATCCTTTGAACCTATTAATTCAAGAAAATCTCTTTCTAAATCTTTTCTATCTAACAAATTTTCGCCAAATATATCTACTACATCTTCTTTGATCATAAAAGCACGTAGAATGATAAATATAAATAAACATTTTGGACAATTATTACACCATATCCATGGTTCATTTTTAGAACCAATATTACAACTTCTAAATATTTTATGATACTTTGGATATTTAGTAAATAAATATGCAATTTGAATCTCTTTAAGAGGTCTTAGCAAACTAAAATACTTAATATCTATTTTAAAAATATTGCTTACATAATCACAAAAATCTTTTTCAAATTCATACGTTTTAGAATATTGATGATTAATATTTGTTCCTATAATTGTTGCTTCATTAGCACTTCCTTCATTGGACAAAACAATATATTTTCGATTATCTAAATATGCAACTAAATATGATAAAAAAGCAATCATTGCACTATATGGAGTATGTCCACTTAAATATTCTCCATCATTTAATTCTAACAATTTTTTATCAATAATTCGTTTTACAAAGCAAGAATTATGATCTCCTATACAATCAATATCAACTTGTTTATGATTAATAACAAAGCATTTATTATCATAATTTTTCATTAATTCTAATGTAACACAAGAATCCTTACCACCGCCAATTGGTATCAAATTACCAATCCCATGATATTCTACATTATTAATATTTATATCTTGGCCAGTGACTACAAATTTAAATAACTCATCTTGTGTTATTTCGATGCCATTAACATAAAAAAACTCACCTAAACCATTATAATATAACTTCTTAAACCAATTTTTCTCATACTCATTAATAAAACCAGCTTTGATTTCAATTATTTTTGGGCACACACATTTATAATAATTTATTAATTCTACTATACCTAATCTAAAAACGATTGAATAAAGCATATTTTGATTAATACTATCATTCGCTAAGGCTTGTTTGGGAACACTTATATAATGATTAAAAATCCGAAATTCTGGTATTTCAAACACGTACTCTAATCTAATAATATCTTCTTCATAATTAATCTTATAGGTCTTATATATTATTTTGGAATATTTTTCCCTTAAACTAGAAAATATACTACTTTTCATATCATCACCACTTAAATTATATCATACTAATTCATATTTTCTAACTGCGATTCTATCGTCTGAACAATATTCTATTACAAACTTGTTTTCTCTTTTACATATTAGTATCCCCATTGTGTTATTATTACTAATTTCTTTTATTTTTTTATCAATATAATTCATATACTTTTGAACTTGTGAAACATATTCTACTTTAAATTCTGTTACTTTTAATTCGACAACAACGTAACAATTGTATTTAATGTTAAACAATAGTAAATCAATATAATTATTTCTATCACCAATTTTAATTTTATATTCGCTACCTATAAAACTAAATGTACTACCAAGTTCTTTCATAAATGACTCAATATCTTCTAATATTAAATTATGTAAAGATTTTTCGCTTAATATTTCTTTATTATTCTTAGTCCTAATTAAAATAGGATTAGGTACTAAGTCTTTTACTTCTATCTTGTCTTCAGATATTAATTTATTTCTTGTTTCAATAGGTAATCTTTCATATTCATTAGATTTTATTATTTCTTCTAACTGTCTTTTAGAAAGATTTCTTTTTGATACTTGTTTAATATAATAATAGATTGCATCATTATCTTTTATTGGCAGTAGAATTAGATAGTGAGTCCATGTCAATTGTGTCACCATTGGTGACACTTTTTCATCATTAAATATATTATAAAATTGTTTCATTCTAAATAAGGTTCTTCTATTATATTTTTTGCCAACTTCTACAACTAATTTTTTAGAATATTCATCAATTATATTATCTCCATATTTTCCACCAGCTTCATTTAATAATTTACCTATCTCAAAATAAGTAATTACTTTATGTCTTTCTTTTGAATAATCTTTAACTTTGGAATATACTTCATTATCAATTAATTTATTTTTTATCTCATTATAATAATTCATATTTACTCCTTTCTATGGACTGCATGTTTCTATTTTTAACTTATTATTTTTAAATTTAAACATAATACTACCACTTTGGTCTGTTCTATATATTTTACTAATTTTTAGAACTTCTAAAGCTTCTTTATTTGGATGACCATATCTATTTTTTTTACCAACACTTATTATCGAATATTTTGGTTTTATCTCATCTATAAAAATCTTACTTGAACTTGTCTTACTTCCATGATGTCCCACCTTTAATACATCAATGTCTTTCAAATTATATTTTTTTATTAGCTCTTCTTCTACTTCTACTCCTGCATCCCCCATAAATAGAAATTTATGCTTATTTAGTTCAGTATAAATTACACTTGAATTATCATTCTCGTTACCGTAATCTTTATTATTTAAAAAATATAATTTATTATCATCTATATTTAATTCTTTGATACAAGAATAATATGGTATTTTCTTTTTATCCAATACTTTTATTAAATCTTGTTCTAATTCATTAAACTCACCACAATTAAATATTACTTTTTCTACTTTAAAATTCTCTACTAAGTTTATGGCTTCACCCATATGGTCGTAGTCTCCATGGGATAAAATCAAAATATCTATTTTAGATATTCCATATGATTTGATGAGTGGTATTGTTATATTTTTTGTAATAGAATAATTTTCTTTTTTTCTCCATTGCTCGGTTTGATATTTAATTTTTCCTCCTGTATCAATTAATATAGATTTATTGTTGTAATTAATATATACAGAATCTCCTTGACCTACATCAATATAAATTAAATAATCTTTTTTTATAATACAATTAATATTTAAATGAAATAAGACAATTATAAATAAAATAATTAAATATTTTTTTTCTTTTAAACATATGAATATTACCAAATAATATAAAAAAACAATAAGTAAACTTTGCTTTGAAAAAACTAAACTTAATGAATAATTACTTAAATATAAGGCTAATTTTTCAAATAATAAAATAATAGTAATTAAAAGGTTATCAAGCACTGGTATAATTGTTGTTAATAATGTTAATGGATATAATATAAACGATACTAATGGAATAAAAATTAAATTATAAAAACATGATAAAAGGTTTACTTCGAAGAAATTATAAATTGTTATGGGAAACGATAATAAAAATGATATAAATGATATATATAAACTTTTTCCAATATATGTTTTTTTATTATTTATTTTATTACTTAGCAAAAATAAAGAACTACCAATTAAAAATGAATACCAGAAAGCAATACTGTAAATATACCACGGATTATAAATAAGAAGTATCGATGCAATAATAATCACTATTTTCGGCTTTGAAATATTTAACTCATATAGTTTATTAGCTCTATTAATTAAATAGAACAATAAAGATCTTAATAATGAAACGCTTTCTATTAAAAGATAATAAAATATTAAAAATATTGAGGTAACTATGTATCTTTTCTTTTCATTTTTTATTATTTTATCAAATAACTTTGCAAATAAACCTACATGCATTCCTGATATTGCAAAAAGATGCATTATTCCTAGAATTTGATAATAATTTAGTACTTTATCATCTATATAATTCTTATTTCCTAGTATTAATGCATTTATATATGGATAACTTTTTAAGTTATTTGTTCTATTTATTAAGAAATTTTTAACTTTGAAAATTATATTGTTTGAAGTTCCTACTTTATCATATGAACTGATTGTTAGTTTATAAAAAAATCCATTTGTATATTGGTAGAATTTGTAATCAAATAAATTGGTATTACTGTTTTCTTCAAATTGTTGTAAATCTCCTTTTATTTGTATAATATCTCCTAATTTTATATTTTTTTGAAACTGTTTCTTTTCTTCTATGCTATTAAAATAGTAATATCCACTAATTTTTTCGTTGCAATTAAGATTTATTTTTGCTACATCACCCTCTATATAATAGGAATCAATAACGCATAAAAAGTTATTATTATCTATGTCATATTTACTTCTATTGGCTATTAAAAACAATGATATAGCTACATATATCATTGTAAAAACTATTAATATAGCGTATACATAATTATACTTTAATATAATCTTTAATTTTCTCAAAAGTACTACTACCTATACCTTTTACATTAGTGATATCTTCGATTTTATTAAATAAACCATTTTTATTTCTATATTCAATTATTGCTTTAGCTTTTACTTCTCCTATTCCTTTTATTGTCATAAGAAGTGATAAATCTGCTGTGTTAATAGATATCTTACTATCTTGATTTTTATTATTAATATTATTATTAGTTTGTGTATTTATATTAATGTTCGGTGTATTGTTTATTAAATTATTTGTAGAATTATTTTCTTTATCTTTTATATCAGTTTTAGATGGTATTATTATTACCATTTCATCAAATATCTTTTGACTTAAGTTGATTGTTGATACATCCCCTTCTTCTTTTAATCCTCCCGCCATATTAATTACATCAATAACTCTTTTTTCTTTTGGTAATTCATATGTTCCTGGATTTTTTACATATCCTTTTATATCTACTACATATAGTTCTTCTTTTTCTTCATTGTTTTCTATTTCTTGGTCTATATTATTAAAAGTATTTTGCTCTATTTCTTCTTTATATTCAACAATATTCTCTTCACTAAAAGTATTCGTATTATTATATATATAAAAAATCATTATACATGTAATTGCTACAAATATAATGATAATTTTTTTTCTA
>JAGALD010000105.1 GCA_017625395.1 Bacilli bacterium
AAAAAAGATGATTTCTCATCCTAATTATTGATAATAATATGAGTTTCCCAAGTACTCTTTAGATACTTGTTTTCCATCTTTATATCCATATCGATATGCACTAAAACTTAAATATCCAATTTTAACAGATTCAGTTTTATAAACAATTCCATTAGTAGCATTCTCATTAGACCAAATATCTACTACCACTTTACCATTTTTAGTATATGCAGAAACATATACTGGATATTTAAAATTATTTTGAAATTTATAATCAGTTATATAAGTTTTTACTTGAGCAACTGTTGCGTCAAGTCCTCCTTTAACATAAGGAGGAAGTTTACCATGATTATATCTTGTAACAGTTTTTAATCCAGCTAATAATTGCGCATTATATAAAGTAGTTGCCACCTGACAAACACCATTAGCAAGTACGCCATCATAATAAACATAACCTGGTTTATTAAAAGGCGCTGCCTTTGAGAAAAAAGAAAAAGTATCCCCAGGATATAATATAGTTCCATTAATATAACCTGCAGCAGTCTCTAAATTATATTTTCTTCTAAGTGAAGTATCATATGAAGTAGAAAATGAAGATATTTTCTTATTTATTAATTTTAATTTATCATTTTCATAAACATCTGTTCCAATTAATTCAATTTGTTTTGAAAAATTGGTATTTGAAAAATTATTTTTTAATATTTCAAAGCTTTTTTTAATATCAAGACTAAATCCTACTACTTCATTAATATATGTCAACTCTTTATTAGAATTCATAGAAAGTTTTCCCTTTTTAGCTTTTATATCAGTCTTTTTAGATAATTCTAATAAAAAATTATACATTACCAATTGATCAACATCATATCTATAATCAAAACTTTTCTTCTCATACTCTCCGCTACTAATATTATTGTATCGAGAAAAATAATCAGTATCATTTTCGTAATCCATAATCATTTTCTCTAACTCTTTTTTATTAATAATAATTCCAACTTCTTTTAGTGAAAAATCATATTCATTATCATTAACTAAAATAGTTATTTTTTGTGATAAAATATCATCTTCTATTTCCAAAATAGTATCTTTTAACTCACTTAAATTTGTCCTTGAAATATCATATTCCCCAATATATGTATTTTCTAATACAAAAAATCTTTCTTCATTTATTTGCTTATCAATCTGATAATTCATATATATAGACACAGAAAAAAGAAGCATAGAAATAATCATGCAAACATATGAAATTTTCTTTAAATGCTTCTTCATATTATCACCTATTTTAAGTATATATTACTACATTTCTTTTTACAATTAATTACACATACCAAAACCATCTTTTTACATTTATTTACATTTCAAACAAAGGAATAGAAATAGTTACTTTTGTTCCTTTATTAATTTTAGAATTATATTTAATATCACCATTATGAAGCATAATAATTGTTTTCGAAAAATTAATTCCTAACCCTGTACCATTAACTTTAGTAGTATAAAACTTATTTCCAACATTAGAAATTGACTCAATTCCTACTCCATTATCTTCAACAGTAATAATTACGTTTTTTTTATTAATAACTAAATTAATATTTATATTTAGATCAATTTCATCTTTCTTAGCCTCTATACTGTTTTTTATTATATTAACAAAAACCTGTTTAAGCTTATTATAATCACCTAAAATAATTACTTCTTCTTCATTATACATAAAATTAATATTTATTTTGTCCTTATTTGTCACATCACGAAAATTAATAAAAACTTCCTCTAATAATAAATTAATATCCATATATTCCAAATTAACCTTAAAACGACCAAACATTAAATAATCTTCCATAATAACTAATGATTCATTAACTTCTTTTTCAATTATTTGAACATAATCTTTCTTATTATCCTTTTTATTTTTAATGATTTCTATATATCCTTTACAAACTGCAATAGGATTCTTAACCTCATGAATAAAATTAAGCAAATAATTTCTATATGTTTCTTCTAAATAATTACATTTATTATTTATTAAAAAAAATAGTTTTCTTATAAAAAAACTCAAAAGATAACAAATAAAAACCATACATATAATTTTTAAAGTAGAAATACTAATCAAAGGTTCTTGTTGATAATAAAAGATTATAAATGAATAGAAATAAGAATAGATAATAGTAAATAATTTCATTTTATAATTTACAAAAAAACTTGCTAAAAAAAACAATATATATTCTACAGATATTAATAATATACTTAAGTCAAATTTCATATAAAAGTAAATAATAGATATTAAAATTATTAGTAAACAAATAAAATTATATTTTCTCATATAGGAAATTATTAAAGGAACATTAATTAATAAAGATAAATAAATGTTATTAGTAAACATTGCAAATAAAAATGATGAACTAAAAAGGCTCAATTTTAAAAACAACTCTGAATCTTCTTTTTTAGTAATAGTCTGAAAAACTAAATAAAGCAAAATAGGAAACACTAAAAAAATAACTGCTTTAACCAATTCAATAAAAAAAATCATATCATTACCTTCTTTCAAGATAATAATATGACTTTTTAATGTTTTATTTTGTCGAATATTGTCGATTGTTGTATTTATTTGTATTATTTCATACCATCAATATATTTTTTTAGTTGTTTAGAATTAGGGCCAAGAATAATTTTCAAATCATTATCTATTTCAACAACTCCCTTAGCTCCTAACTTTTGTATTGCTTCCTTATTAGCAAGAGAAACATCTTTCAAAGTTACTTTAAACCTAGATAAATTTGTCTCTGTAGATATAATATTGTCTTTTCCCCCTAAATATTCTACTAATTTATTTAATTCTAAATGAACATCTTTTTTTCCTGCTTTTAATACAGCTAAAAGCACAACCAATAAAATAATACCTATAATTATATAATAATCATACATTTATATCACCAATAATATTATACTATAAATAAAGAAAAAAGAAAATAATTTTTATTTATACTACTATTTCTTCCATTAATAAAACGTTGTAATTAACCACTTGGTCTTTAACAACGTTTTAATTTTCCGTCTATTTTCTATTATTCTTAATTAACATTACTGAACAATAAATGGATTATCACTACTCCCATCACCATCTACAGAAACTAGTGTTCCATTTTTAAGAGATACCACTGGTCTAATACCAAACGCATCTTCTACATTACCGCTATATGTTGCAGAATTAACTCTAAACATATAAGAATGGTTATTGGCATATCGATAAGGAGTCATTGTCCACCAAAAACTACCTGTATGTAAGTAATTGTTGGAAGCATAACTATTCCATCCTTGCCCTGCGAATGTTACTTCATCAGCAGTTAATAAACCAACTGGATATATTAAAGCTCCATTTCCTGCTAATCTTCCAGTCATATTTTCATTTACCGTAAATCTATCATTTTGATTAACACATTCTAAACTTGGCCCCGTCGCTGTTTCACTATAATCTCTTGTTTGTGCTCCATAAACTGTTACTTCAGTTCCAGTACCATTTCCATTATCCCATGCAACAGTTCCGAAACTTCTATCATTACACCATATCGCATCTTCTAAATAACTTGTATAACTTGTCATATTTTTGTCATACCAAACATCTATCACTGTCTTTATTGTCGATGACTTTGACATCTTTGTACTTAAGTGTTCTTCTTTATATGAACTACTGTTTGGAGTCCCATACATATACCCCACATACGCATTATAATCATAATTTTCATTAAATGCACTTGTTCCTATTTGAGAATTAACTCCCGTATTATTGCATTTACCACCTGTTGGAATTCCATTATAGATTAATTTTATTCCTCCAGTTTCAGTTGTTCTTACAATCTTCCAACAGAATCCACCAAAAACTACATTATTATTCGTAACTTCCCCGCGATAATAATATATTGGATATTGATTATTTTCAGTTCCACTTCTTATATATATACCTTTACCATTGGTATTACTTGGTGCAGCATCAAAATCAATTCCTGTTGAAGAACTTACAAATGTTGAAGCAGCAGTATCTAATACTTTTTTTCCATCTTCTAAATTTTCAGTTGCTATTAAATTATATAGTCTTTTAGATATTTCATTTCCTTCTTGAAGTAAACCACCTTCAACAATTGTAGAAGTAGCTGCTTTTTCTGTCAAATCATTACTATTACAATTATTTATTATTAATATTTTTTGTCTATCACCAACACCTATTTCAGTATCAATACTTGTAATTTCAGGTTTTACTAGTTCAACATTTAAAAGTTTTTCATTTGCTAAAAGGATTCCCATATTAGTTTCATCTCTACTTGTCCAATAATAATCATATCCTCTTCCACTATAGGTTACTACAACATATGCTTCTTCTAACTCACCAAAAGGAGAATCTCCTCCTTTTTCAAGTGGTATACAACTTGCTGGCAAATAATAAGTAGCACTAGTATCATACATTTCAAATTCACCAGAATTTACTCTCGTACTTGCACCAGCGATATAGTTTCTTACTGTCCCAATATAAGCATTTTTTCTTGAATATTGGATATACTCAGTTACACTTGGTATTGCTATTATCATAAGTACTCCCAATATTATGATTACCGCTAATAACTCTATTAAGGTAAACCCATTTCTTTTAATTGAAATTTTCTTTTTACGAGATAGTCTTATTACATTTTCACTTTTCATAACTAACTCTCCTTATTTTATACATTCATTATATAATTTTAACTTTAAATGTTCAATTAATTTTTATTTCAAAATTGGGTACTAATCATCACTATTATCTTATTAATGAATATTTTATATTAGGAATAATATAAAGGAGTGATTTATTTGAATGACTGTGGAAATTGCATTTACGACGTATTAAAACTAATAGATAACTTACAAAAATGTGTATTAAAAGATGATTCATTCGATAATTCTTGTTCTAGACCTTTAGGTATTGGAAGTAACATTTCATATTTTAACACAAGACCAGTAATGTTTTTCTCGTGTGATAGCACAGAATTAAATATTACATACTACATTAATGGAACACCAAATACTAGCAATATTTTTAGAATAGAAGATGTCAATGAGTCTTGTGTTACTGTAAGATTACTTACTACTAACACTGATGGAAGTATTAGTTCAACAAACGAAACAGCAATAATTAACATAAATTGTATTTGTGCAATAAAATGTCTAGGTGATATAAGCCTTGATTTATAAGAAAGGAGGATATATTTATGTGTGATAAAAATAATAATGGAAACTGTTTTGCAAACATCCTAGAAAAAATAATTCTACTTCAACAAATTGGCCAAAATAACACACTTGGATGTGATAAACCCTTTCTAGGAAATACATCATTAATAGCAAATACAAGACCATTAAATATATATTCATGTTGTAATAATACTTTATGGTCAATACCATATAACTATAACAATCAACAAGGAACAAGTAGTTTCTTTAGAGTTGAAAACATTAATGATAACTGCGCCACTTTTAGAATATTAATAAGAGAAGAAAATTCTTATACTGCTACAAACAATTTCTTCATAATGAATTTAAATTGTATAGGAAGCATAAAATGTTTAGCAGATACGCTAATAGAAAACATTTAAAAAAAAATTGCTTAAAGCAATTTTTTTTAACTTATCTCTTTTATTTCATCTACATTTAAGTATGTTCCATTAGCTAACAAAACTTTATTATTTAATTTACTTAAAATTCTATTATTAATAGTAGTACCATCAACTAACACTATATTAACATCTCTATCAAAATAATTAAAAAAATTATCATCAACTATTTTTTCTGAAGTAGATAATATATTTCTACTATCTTGATATGAATAATAAGAACATTTATTAGTAGACAAATTACTATCATCACAATGATATATTTTTGGTAATTTCTTATTCATATAAACACATCCTACTTCATTTTATGTATTTAATAAATAATATTTACTTTTTTTAACATAATAATACTGGTGATTATATGAAAATACTACATAAAAATAAAATAATTATTTTTTTTCTAGTTTTATTTATAACAATAAGTTTAATAAGTATATACTCCGCATCAATGTATTTATCACCAACATTAGGAAAACTATACTACAAACAATTATTCTGGTATATAATTGGAATATTTATAATAATACTACTAAATAAAATAAATATTAGAAGCATATATAAATACTCTACTTTTATTTATACAACAAATATTTTACTATTAGTAGGACTTTTATTTTTTTCAAATGAAATAAACGGAAGCAAATCATGGTACACAATACAAGGAATTGGAAGTTTCCAACCAAGTGAATTTATGAAAATTTCACTAATATTATTTAACTCTAATATTATATATAATTTTTATAAAAAAGAAAAAAAGATATCATCAAAGACTGAATTAAAACTAATAACAACTATGTTAATTATTACATTAATACCAAGTATATTAACATTTTTACAACCTGATACAGGTGCAGTAATTATCTATTTCATCATTTTTTTATCAATGCTATTCTCAAGTGGAATAAATAAAAAATGGTTTATCTATATTGGCAGTATTCTTTTATCAATATTTATAATATTTTTCTACTTATATTTTTTTAAAGAAAATACTTTTATTAATATATTTGGAAACAATTTTTTTTATCGAATAGATAGACTAATAAATTGGCAAAATGGTAGTGGAATGCAACTTAATAATTCATTAGCAGCAATTGGTTCATCAGGATTAACAGGCCATGGATTTAATAATACACCAATATATTTTCCAGAAGCAGGAACGGATTTTATATTTGCAGTATACGCTTCAAACTTTGGATTAATAGGTTCAATAATATTAATAACTATTTTATTATTATTTGATATATATTTAATAAAAATTGCAAAAGATATATATTCTATACAAGATAAATATACAATAATAGGAATTACATCAGTCATTTTTTATCAACAAATTCAAAATATTGGAATGACTTTTGGACTATTTCCAATAACAGGTATTACTCTACCTTTAATTAGTTATGGTGGATCAAGCCTATTATCATATTTACTATTAGTAGGAATAATTATAAATATATTAAATTTAGATAAAAAGAAAAAAGCTTATAAATAAGCTTTTGCTATTTGAATTATTTCTTTGTTACATCCCATAAACTTAATAGCATTATCTTGGCTATCAATAACAAGATAATCAGCTAAATCATTTGGAATATTGTCTGTTTTACTTGCAACAATCACAGATTCTCTAGTAAATATATCACAAAGTTGAGCAATAACATCTTTATTAAAGAATTCATTTTCAAAATAAACTTCAGTCAAAACATCATCTGTATCATTTTTTATAGAATAAAGTGTTACTTTATATTTTTCGTTATCTGGCATTACATTTATTAAAGTGTGTCTTCCATCTTTCTCATAATTATGACTTGTAGTATAAACATTTCTAATTATAGATAAAAGTTCATTTGGTGTTTTTGTCTCTTTAATATACTCTACCGAACCATCTGATGTATTATTAGAGTCATCAACAATATTCTTATGTGTTGATAAATAAGTAATTATTTTTTCTTCTAACAAAATAATTTCTTGCATAACTGTAGGATGATTAACAGCAAAATCAATCTCTTTAACAGATGATAATGCATTCAATAAATACTGCACTTTATCAATATCAGACTTACTTACAGGTGTATTTTCAACAATTTCTCTTAATTTCAATTCTTGTTCAAATTTTCTTTCTCTGTTAAAAATACTTCTTGCATTATCTTCAGCTAATTTTCTTAATTCCTCATTTTCTCTTTCTAATTCAAAGATTTTCTTTGCTTGTTCTTCTGCTGCTTTAATTATATCTCTTCTTTCTTTTTGAGATTTCAAAATAATTTTAGCAAACTCTTCTGCATCTTTTTTAATCTTGTCTCTTTCATTCATTAATTCGATTAACTTTCTTGCTTGTTCTTCTGCTCCCAATACAAGATTATCATGTTCTTCATCTTTAAATAAATGAGTTTCTTCAAGAACTATTGGTTCATTAATCATTGTTGAAAAATCAGGTCTACTACTAGCTTTAATATTTTTTAATTTAGAAACTAAACTTTCTTTTCTCACTTTTTCCACACCCATTTCTACACTTTTATCATCTAAAATAAGTCTATTACAGTTAAGAAAATCAGAACAAATCTTAACTAATTCATTATTTCCTAATAAATCATAATATCTTCTTCTACCATCCCAATATTGTAAAAATTTACTACTGCCATAAGAAACATCATTTTCAATCGATTCCATTGCTTCTTTTACAGCACCTACATTATTATTAATAAAGAAATCATTATATAATTCATATTCAGCACACATTAATGCTTCCATAAAAATAGAATTTTCATCAAAGTTAATATTACGAAACTCATTGATTAATTGCACTACTTTACTATTATCAAAATGATTAATTAATTCATTACAAACATCTTCAAATGACTCAAAGCCAATACTATAAGCATAACGAGCTATATCTAATATAATAAAATTATCAATATTTTTACCATTTTCTATATCAGATAATTCTAAATAAGATTGTCTTGTATTAGAATCAAAAACATTTGCTTTACCATCTTCATCCATAAAATGAGCCCTATATTTAGCATAATCAAGAGCTATATTACAAGCAATATACTTTGAATAAACTTCTAACTCATTATCTAAAACATTTATTTTTTCTAAAGCATTACTTTTTAAATTATTATAAGCATTTTCTAAAGAATCAAATAAATTCATTACACTTATAGAACAATTTCTAACCACTAAAGAATCTTTTCCATTAAAAGTTTCTAAAACTAAAGTTCCACACTCACTAGTTCCCATTATTGTTCTCTTAGAAATTTCTTTATTTTTAGTTAAAAAAACTTGAAATATTTTAGGAAGAACACAAGTATTAAAATCAAAATCATTCGTAAACAAGTAAACTCCTTGTTCTTCTTTATTTTTCTTTAATAAAATCTCTATTTTATTATCACTTTTATAATTTATATTAAGTTCTACCTTATTACCACAAATAATACTGCTATGAGAAAGATCATATCCAGCTAATAATTTTTCCAAATCAATATTAACCATCATTCATAACAGCCTCCTACCCTATTATTCTAATATAATTTATTATAACACAAATATCACAAAATTAAAGAGCTTTTAATACTTTTAATAAAAAAAAATTTATATTACCAAGTAATATAAATTTTATTTTTTTATTTCAACACTTCTTTATAAACAGCTTTTAGCTTTTTACCAATTGTCTTTAAATCCCTTTCCAATGCTACTTTATATGCTTCTTCTGTTACGGATGGAAGTTTTCCATCAAAAAAATCTTTAATCTTTTTCTCAAATTCATCTACATCTTTAGCCTTATAAACATTCTTACCATCTTCAAGCCAACCATCAAATATCTTAATATCTCTTACAATAGCATTTTGTTTACAAGCACAAGCTTCTATTATAGGAATTCCCTCTGTTTCTTCAAGAGTTGGAAATATATATAAATCAGCACCACTCATCGCACTCTTTATCACTTCTGGCTCAACATATCCTGGAAAAAACAAATTAGGAAGCTTTGTATTGACAGCCTTTCTAACAGGTGCAGTTGCAGCTGCTAAAGGACTATATCCAAACCAAATAAATTTATACTCAGGAAGTCTTTTTGCAAGTTCAACGAAATCTACAATACCTTTTCTTTCAATATACAAACCTATTCCCATAATAACTTTATCATCTTTAGAAAAACCATAATCTTTTCTAAATTTCTTACCAAGTTTTTCATCTTTCTTAAAGAACTCTATTTCAATACCATTTGAAATATCATATATTTTCTTATCTTCCAATCCCTTATATCCTTGTAATAAATTTTTTGAATATAAAGTAGGAGTAACAATAACATCTCCTAAACTATAACATTTAATTAACCATTTTTTAAACAACTTAGATGTTTGCTTTGCAAAAATAAATCCATCCTTATAATCTTCTTCAGTAGAATGAGCATGATATACAATCTTTTTTCCTTGTTTTTTTGCTTTCTTAGCTATCATATAAGATTTAGGAAAATAAGTATTAATATGTAAAATATCATAATCATCTTTTGGATCTAACGTATACTCAATTTTTTCATTTTCCAAAGCTTTCATCTGATGCTTAATTGCTTTACCCAACCCTGACTTTCCAATTGCCTTTAAATTTTCTGTATAAAGTAACACTTTCATAAAAGTTCCTCCTAAAAAAATTATATCACACACCTAAAAAAAAGAAAACCAAGATTGTTTTTCTAATAAATTTCAAAATCAATATAATAGGTACTTATTTGTAACCATCTATTAGCAGAGCTGTAATAACCATTTTTTTAAAGTCTTCAATCTTAGTAAATTCAAAGGCATTACAGCCAGAACAAGATTCATGATTTTCTTTA
>JAGALD010000106.1 GCA_017625395.1 Bacilli bacterium
GATGATTTGAAAGAGTATATGACTTTTGAAATAAAACCTAATTTTAAAGTTTGTGGTCCAATTTTTGGAAGTAATATTAAAGAGTTTTCTTCTAAGTTAGCAAGTCTTTCTCAAGAAGATATTGTATTAATAGAAAATGGTAGTGAATTATCTCTTGAAGTAAATGGTGAAGAGTATAATGTAAATAAAGAAATGGTTGATATTAGAATTAATTCTAAAGAAGGGTTTAATGCTTCTAATGAAGGAAATAATTTTATAGTTTTAGATACTACATTAACTCCTGAATTAATAAATGAAGGTATTGCTAGAGAATTAATTAGTAAGGTTCAACAATTAAGAAAGAATAAGGATTTTGAAATTACTGATAGAATAAAAATTTATTATGAAGAAAATCCTACTTTTAAAGAATCTATTGAAGGTTTCTTAGATACTATAATGAATGAGACTCTTGCTGTTGAAATTGTTGAAAAAGATAATTCTGGTGAGTTAGTTGATTTAAACGGTATAGAAGTTAAAATTGATGTAGAAAGAATTTAAAAATGGTGGTAAAGCACCATTTTTTTTGTTATATTTAGTATAGAAAGGAGAATCTTATGAGAAAATATATTGCTGAATTTGTTGGTACTTTTGTACTTGTTTTAGTAGCTTGTGGTGTTGCTGTTGTTACAAATGCAAATATTGTTGCAACTTCACTTGCTTTTGGTCTTGTGATTGTTGCTATGGCATATTCAATTGGTAATGTTTCAGGATGTCATATTAATCCTGCTGTATCATTTGCTATGTTAGTTACTAAAAAAATGAGTGTAAAAGATTTTTTAGGATATGTAGTATCACAAGTATTAGGTGCAATTTCTGGTGCTGGTGTTTTAAGTATCTTGTTTGAAAGTTCTACTGCTCTTGGTGCAAATGGATATGGTGCAGGTAATTACGCATCAAATGTTGGTATTGCTTTGTTAATTGAAGTAATTTTGACATTTATATTTGTGCTTGCTATTTTAGGTGTAACTTCTAAAAAAGAAAATAATGCTGTTTCTGGTATTGTAATTGGACTTACTTTAACACTTGTACATTTACTTGGTATTCCATTTACTGGAACAAGTGTTAATCCAGCAAGAAGCCTTGGACCTGCATTATTTCAAGGTGGAGATGCTTTAAGCCAAGTATGGGTGTTTATAGTTGCACCTTTAGTTGGAGCATTTCTTGCAGGAATGTTTTACAGATTTGTCATTGCAAAAGAAAAATAAAAATAAGCCTCGTGAGAGGCTTTTTAATTTAAATGATGTAGTAATATTGATTATCTTGTGGTATACTTATTAAAGTAGGGTGTTTGTATTTGAAAGGGTGATACTGTGTATAATAATGACGATAAAATTATGATGCTTATAAACCAATTAAAAAGTAATGTTAATCCGCTTTTGTATACTAATCCTGCATTTGTTGGTGCATTTGTGAGTGCATGTAAAAATTCTTTTGGAATGACTGGAAAAGATACTTATCGAGTTGATATATCAGACCATGGAAAAATGGTTAGAGTTTTTGATGAAGGATGTAATATAACTTGTTGTGAAAATTTAAGTGAAAATAGATATTTTAATGTTACTACTATTTATTTAGAAGGAAATTCTTTAAATGTTGATTTTGATAGTGGTACTGTTTATAGAGCTGATGATTATAGGAATATGAAGATTTTTCTAAATGAAGAGGTTTGTTGTATTTTGCGTACTTTTTATAATCATTCTGTGTATGATGAAAATGGTTTTGAAATGAGTAGAAGTTGGTTTAGTGATAATTATGAGATGACTCAAGAATATGATAAAGTTGATGTAAAAAAACTTGTTATCTCGGACTTACATAAACCAAAATATTCGATTGATTTATTACCTAGAAAACCACTTAGTTGCAATGAAGCAGATGCTGGTGTTTTGTATAGAACATATGATTCTTTAGCAATTGCTTATGAGAGACGTGCTTATGGAATTAATTCTTTGGGTGAAGCTTCTACTATAAAGAATAAAATGTATGAGGTTAAGTTTGAAAATCCACATGTTTTAAATATAGATTCTTTGCCACTAGCTTTTTGGAATGATGAATCAAAAAAATTTATTTCACAAAAATATCCGGGGAAGTCTATTTTTGAAATAAAAAATGATGTCATGAATAATTTTAAGATGGGAATAGAGGGCGCTTTTAAAACTAATTTTCCAGGATCTTATTTAATAATGCTTTCTATAATTAATAGTAATTTAAATAATTAACAGATTTTATCTGTTTTTTTATTTTGTAAAAAAATATATTTACCATTGATAAAAATTATTAAAAATGTTACTATTATTATAGTCTATAATAGTGTGATAATAGTGGGAGCTGGTGATATAAATGTTAGTTTCATTAATAAAGAAAGATAGAATTTATACTGTTTCATTGCCACTTGCGGTTAATGGTACGTATTGGGTATCAGATAGAGATAAAAATGGAAACGAGAGAAAACTCGTTAGTATAGAAGAACAAAATGGGACTTGGGTACTTAAAAGTAACAATGATAATAAAATAATTGAGGAAGATAGAATTATTAATGAAATAGTTTTAAGAAACTATAATTTTCATTATGTTCAAATAGAAAAAGAGGAAATTGCTCTTTTATATTGTTGTCCTGTGTATGACCCAAATAATATACAAGTAGAAGTTAAAAATTCTGCTGAAATTTTAATTGGAAGAAGTCAATTGTGTAAAGTTATATTTAATTTGCCTACTGTATCTAATGAACATGCAAAGTTAGTGTTTAATAATGGTATGTGGCAAATAACTGATTTAAATAGTAAATTTGGGACTTATGTAAATAATGAAAGAGTTGTTGGTACAAGAAATCTTCAACATGGTGATATTGTTTTTATTACAGGACTTAAAATGGTTATTTTAGGTAACTGCATAATTACTAATAATCCTTTTGATAGAGTAAAATATAGTAGTGATGTATTTACTTTGTATAATAGACCTAATGTAGCAATTGAGCCTACTAATGAAGATAAAAATAATGAACTTGAAGTGTATGAAGAAAATGATTATTTCTTTAGATCGCCAAGATTTAGAACAATAATTGAAAAAGAAGAAATGGTAATTGATCCGCCACCTGGAAAAGAAAAACAACAAGAGCAACCATTCCTTTTAACGATTGGTCCTATGATGACTATGGGAATGTCATCAGTAGTTAGTTTAATGAATACTATTGATGCTTTATCTGCGGGAGAACGAACTTTAAAACAATCACTTCCATCTCTTATTATGGGGATTGGTATGCTTATGAGCATGTTTTTATGGCCTGCTTTAACGAGAAGATATCAGAAAAAGCAAAAAAAGAAAAATGAAAAAGAACGTCAAGAGAAATATGGTGCATATGTTGAAGGTAAGAAAAATGAAATAGACATTATAATGAAAAAACAAAAACAAATTCTTATTGAAAACTTTATTACTTTAGAAGAATGTGAGAAAATTATTCTTACTAAAAATAGACAATTATGGGAAAGAAAGATAGAACATTCTGACTTTTTAGCTTTAAGACTTGGAATTGGTAATTCTCCATTGGAACTTGATATTAAATATCCAGAAGAGCATTTTACAATGGATGAAGATAATTTACAGGCTATTACTAGAACAATTGTTGATAAATCAAAAGATTTAAATGAAGTTCCTATTAGTATTACACTTACTGAAAAATATATTTTAGGTGCTGTTGGTAAATGGAATGAAACTAAAGAATTTATGAAACAATTATTATTACAAATAATTGCATTCCATGGTTATGAAGATGTTAAGCTTGTATTTATGGTTGATGAAAAACACGAAGAAGATTGGGAATATGCAAAAATTCTTCCTCATGTATGGAGCAATGATAAACAAGTAAGATATTTTGCTACTGATTATGAAGAAATGTGTGAATTATCTCTTCAATTAGAAAGAGTATTAGAGACAAGACTTGAAAATGATAAAGAAGATTATAAATCATTTTCTCCATATTATATTTTAATAACTGATAATTATAAGGTTGCTAAGAATGTACCTATAATTGTAAAAGCACTTAAATTAAAGAAAAATGTTGGAATGAATGTAATTGTATTAAATGAAAATTTATCAACTCTTCCAAATGATTGTACAACTTTCTTAAGTATTAATGGTAGAAGTGGTGCTGTGTTTGAAAGTGAACTTACATCTGATAAGCAAAAAGAGTTTTCAATAGATACATATACTCAAGGTAACTTTATTAATTGTTGTAAGAAGGTTGCTAATATTCCTATTAAACTTGCGGAAGATAGTTATGCTCTTCCTAATATGATAGATTTTCTTGAGATGTATGGTGTTGGTAAGGTAGAACAATTAAACTCAATATTCCGTTGGAAAATGAGTAATCCTACTTCAACATTACAAGCTCCAATAGGAATTGATTCACATGGAATGTTATTTAAACTAGATATTCATGAAAAAGCTCATGGACCACATGGATTAATTGCTGGTATGACAGGTTCAGGTAAGTCAGAATTTATTATTACTTATGTATTGTCACTTGCAGTAAATTATCATCCAAATGATGTTTCATTTATTCTTATAGACTATAAAGGTGGAGGTCTTGCTGGTGCATTTAAAAATGAAGATACTGGTGTAAAACTTCCTCACTTAGCTGGTACTATTACAAACCTTGATACTCTTGAAATGAATAGATCTTTGGTATCAATTCAAAGTGAATTAAGAAGAAGACAAGCAATATTTAATGAAGCAAGACAAGCATTAAATGAAGGTACAATTGATATTTATAAGTATCAAAAGTTCTATCATGAAGGTCTTGTTAAAGAACCTGTGTCACACTTACTTATTATTTCCGATGAGTTTGCTGAGTTGAAAGTGCAACAACCAGAATTCATGGATCAATTAATTTCTGCAGCACGTATTGGGCGTAGTTTAGGTGTTCACTTAATCCTTGCTACACAAAAACCAAGTGGTGTAGTTAATGATCAAATTTGGTCAAACTCTCGTTTTAGAGTATGTTTAAAGGTTCAAGAAAAAGCAGATAGTAATGATATGATTAAAGTTCCAGATGCTGCTTTAATTAAACAAACTGGTAGATTCTATTTACAAGTTGGTTACAATGAATATTTTGGATTAGGACAATCTGCTTGGTGTGGTGCTCCATATTTTCCAACTGAAAAAGTTAAAAAGAAAATAGATACTTCAATGAATTTTGTTAATAACATTGGTTCTGTTGTTAAAGAGTCTGATGAAATTAAGACTGATAGAGTAGCAGCACAAGGTGAACAATTAACTAATATTGTAAAATATTTATCTGATATAGCTGTAAAAGAAAATATAAATATTAAACAATTGTGGTTAGATAAGATACCTGCTGTTATATTACTTGAAAAGTTAGCTAAGAAGTATAGTTATACTACAGAGCCTTTCAAAATTAATCCAATTATTGGGGAATTTGATGATCCATTTAATCAAAGACAAGGAATTCTTACATTACCTATATCTGAAGATGGTAATACAATAATTTATGGTTCTGCTGGTAGTGGTAAAGAACAAATGCTAAATGCAATTATTTATTCAACAATAACTAATCATAAAGCAGAAGAAGTAAACTTCTATATTTTGGAATTTGGTGCTGAGTCTCTTAGAATTTTCTCTAAAGCTCCTCATGTGGGTGATATATTATTTTTAAATGATTCTGAAAAGATTAGTAACTTATTTAAAATGTTAAAGACTGAAGTTGAAAGACGTAAAAAGCTATTTGCTGATTATAGTGGTGATTATCAAACTTATATAAAAACAAGTGGAAAATCTGTTCCTAACTTTGTTGTAATTATTAATAACTATGAAGCATTTAACGAAGTTTATGCAAATTATGAAGATGTTATTTTACAACTTACAAGAGAAGGTATTAAATATGGAATATTCTTTATCTTTACAACAAGTGCTAGTAATATGATTAGATATCGTTTAGCTCAAAACTTTAAAACAAAATTAGTATTACAATTAAATGATGAAAATGATTATTCATCAATATTAGGAAATGTTCGTGGTACAAAGCCATCTGAAATTTTAGGTAGAGGTCTTATTGATTTGGGATCAATTTATGAGTTCCAAACAGCTTCTATTTGTGAAGAATCTAAGACAAACGATACGATAAGAGCTACTTGTGAAGAGTTGAAGGCTAAAAGTACATTTAAGGCTAAAGCAGTTCCTATATTACCTGCAAAAGTTACATTTGACTTTGTTAAAGATGAATTTACTGGAATTGATAAAGTTCCAATTGGAGTTGAAAAGAAGAGCCTTAAAGTATCTACATTTAATATATTAAAGAATTATACAACTATACTTACTTCACTTGATGTAATGACTATTAAACCACTTTTAAATATGATTGGTATGGAACTTAATATGGTAAATGGTATTAAATTCTTAGCAATTGATGCTGAAGAAATAATTGAAAGTTCTAAATTACCAAATTGTAAATATAGTACAAATATTGATGCTAGTTTTACTGAACTTTATAATGAAATAAAACAAGTTCAAGAGACATATCAAGCAAGTAATTTTGATAAGAAAAGTATTGAAAATGTTCCAATTACAATATGTTTAATTGGTGGAATTGATAAGTTTTCTGCTAAATTATCACCTGATAATAAAAAATTATTTGGAAAGATGTTTGAAGCTGGTAAAGAGCTTGGTAAGTATTGTTTCGTTTTAGCTGACAGTGTTGACAAATTTAAGAAAATTGAGTACGATGATTGGTATAGAAGTACAGTAAACAATACAAGAGGTATTTGGATTGGCGATGGTATCGCAAATCAGTTTGCTATTAAATTAACTAAGACAACTAAAGAATTATATGAAGAAATCGGTAATAAGTTTGGATATGCTGTTGAAAGAGGTATTCCAACATTAATTAAATTATTAGAAGAAGGAAATGGAGATGATAATTAATGAATAATAAAGTTTTTATCATTGTAGAAGTTCCTTTGATTGAAGCTAAATATGAGGTTTATATACCTATAGGTAAGAAAATACATAAAGTTGCAGCAATTCTTTCTAAGGCTGTGTCTGAATTATCAGGTGGACATTATCCTATAAAGAAAGATGCTGCAATATATAGCAAACAAACTGGAAAAGCTTATAATATAAATTTAACTGTAAAAGATTCTGATATTAGAAATGGTTCAGAAATAATATTAATATAGGTAATTTAAAGGATGTGATAATATGGCAAATGTTGTTGATGTAAATGTTGAAGGTGCTAGAGCTGCAAATGAAACTTTTCAAAAGGGAATAGAAAAGGCAAATGTTGTATATGAAAGTATTGTTTCTAACCCATTTAATGCATTGTGCTCTGTAAACCCTGATTTGGCTTCTTCTTATTTGTCGGAATTTGGTAATAGTGCTGTTGATATTTTAAATTTTGCAATTAAAATTAGAGATGCAGTAAACGGATATCTTACTAAAATTCAAGAAACTGAACAGGAAGATCCAAAAGATGAAGAAACTCCAGATCCACCTAAAAATCCTTATGGTGGTGGTGGAGATGATCCAACACAACCACCTACAGATCCTGAGACACCACCAGCTGTTGTGCCACCAGTTACGGGAGAAGTTATTGATACAAGTGCTCTTGTTGATTTAACTGTAGAAGAACTTGATAGTGTTATTGATGATTTGGTTCAATTGGCAGAAAAAGAAGGTAAGGATTTAGATAAATTGTTAGAAGACCCAATGGCTGCTGATAAGGTTAAGGCTGCATTGTTAGCATCACCTTATATACCAGAAGATTTGAAAAAATTATTAGAAGAAGCTGATCCTGAACTAGTAAGACAAACTGTTATAGCTCTTATGAACGGTGAAATGCCAGAAGTATTCGATTTAAATCCATTAAATGTTGGTATTGTTTATAGTTATTTATGTAAGATTGCAAGTGATAATGGTATAACAGTTGAACAATTGTTGAATGATCCACAATATTCTGAATTATTGAAACAACATTTAGC
>JAGALD010000107.1 GCA_017625395.1 Bacilli bacterium
AGATATAAAAATCTTCTTTTTAGAAATGATAAAAAGTTTTAATAATAAAGATGTTTTAGAATACTATAAAAAGCGTCTTGAAGATATGGATATCTATTTTAGAAAATATATAAAAAAAGAAGGAGCTCAAATAAATCTTGGTATTAAGGATGAAAAAATTATATGTGGGCCAATATTGTTACCTGCTAGAAAACATATAAGAGAATATGACTTGTTATCGTTCTCACATGAAATGGGACATGTAGCTTGTTATGAAAATAAAAAAAAGAGCATTGAAGAATACTTTGAATTTTCAGAAGTTATTCCAATTCTATTTGAATATTTTTCATCACTTAAACTACAAAGAAGAAACCCATATAATTACTTTTCAATAAATAGATTATCATGCGAAAGAAAAGCAGCAGAATTAGTGCTTGATGCTCTATCTTACCTAGAAAATGCAAGTGAAAAAGCCAAAAATAATTGTGTAATGCCAACACTAATAGAAGGAAGTAAATATTTATATTCAAGTGATATAGCATTTCAAATTATAGATTTTCTCAAAACAGATAAAGATGAAGTTATCAAAGGAATAGGTGAAATAATAATTGGTGATAAATCAGTAAAAGATATGACTGAACATTTGGGTATTAAAAGTAACTGCAAAAGACTAATTAAAGAATACGAAAGGAGAATTACTTAATGAGTTCATATGAAAGAATCAAAGAAGTAAAAGAAGCAGCAGATTTTCTAACAATAAAACCTTTAATTAAATATAAACCAAATATGAAGCTAGCTAAATGGAATGAAATAATTGATGCGAGCACAAATATAGGTTATTTTTTAACACCAACAGCAATAAAACTAATTAATAATGCTCCTATAGAAATAGTAAGAGATCCATTAAGAACTAAAACTATGTCTTTTGTTAGTAAAAATAATGATAAACCGTCAGTAATTGTTTTTCCAACTTTTTTTGGCCGTGAAGATTACAAACCACAAATAGCATCATTCTATGGCCTTGCAACAGGATATCAAGATAGTGACGAATATGGCCTGGTTTTATCCCATTTATATGAATATTTATATTTTTTGATAAGTAGTGAAAATCCAATAGATGAATTTGCATTAAGAAATTTAACTAAAAAAATACCAGAATCGCAAAGATTTTTAGAAGTATGCAAAAACTTTTTTGGAGATAATAGAACAATTGAACGAAGTGACCTTGAAAAACTAATTAAAGTTTGTCTTCAAAGTTTTTCGTCACTAGAAATATCTCTACAATTAATTGAACAAATGAATAGTGATTCTACAACTTTTCTAGAAGTTGCAGATGAAATTATTCAAAAAAAGAAAAGCCCAGAAGAAATAATAAAAAGTAAGGGCTTGGAAACAACTGGATATAAAACATTAAAAAAGACAATTGATAGATTTAGATTATAAAGAAATTTTTATTCTTGCAAAAAGAAATAATAAGGGTTATAATCGATATATATTTTGATTGCTGTGATTAGGAAGTAGTAATAAAGTACTTTATTTTAAAGAGAGTTGTGTTAGGTGAAAGACAACAAATAAAGCTTTATGAATTCGTCCTATAAGCTTTTATTAATAGTAAACGGAAAATCCCCGTTATTGGATCAAAGAGTATTCATTGAATACTAAAATAAGGTGGTACCACGAGCATTTCGTCCTTTGGATGAAGTGCTTTTTTATTTGAAAGGAGAATATTATGAGCATATTAGAACAAGCAGAAAGCATAAAAAAAGAATTAAATGAAGAAATAACTAGTATCGATAATCTAAATGATTTAGCAAATTTAAAAGTTAAATATCTAGGTAAAAAAGGATTGGTTACATCTTTAACACGTGATATGGCAACACTTAGTATTGAAGAAAAAAAAGAAGTTGGAAGAATATCTAATGAAGTCAAAAAAGAAGTTACTTCTATTATTGAAGAATTAGAAAAAAATTTATTAGAAAAAGAATTAGAGAAAAAGCTAGCAAGTGAAAAAATTGATATAACTCTTCCAAGTACAAAAGTAAATGTAGGAAGTGCCAATATATTAGAAAAACTTGTTGAAGAAGTAGAAGAATTATTAGTATCAATGGGATATGATGTAGTAGAAGGACCAGAATTAGAAAAAGATTTATATAACTTCGAGCTTCTAAATTTACCAAAAGGACATCCTGCAAGAGATGCCCAAGATACATTCTATACAGATGGAGACACACTTCTTTTAAGAAGCCAAACGTCTCCCGTACAAATTAGAACAATGTTAGCAAATACTGAAAAAACACCTATTAGAATGATTTGTCCAGGTAAAACTTATAGAAGAGATGATGACGATGCAACTCACTCACATCAATTTACACAAATTGAAGGGTTACTAGTAGATAAAAATGTGTCTCTTGCAGATTTAAAAGGAACATTCGATGTTATTGCTAAAAAATTATTTGGAAACGATAGAGAAACAAGATTCCGTCCAAGTTTCTATCCATTTACAGAACCTTCTGTAGAACTTGATATTTCATGCTTTAACTGTGGAGGAAAAGGATGCAATATTTGTAAAGGTACAGGATGGATTACAGTAGGTGGAGCAGGAATTGTTCACCACAATGTTTTAGATAACTGCGGATATGACTCTAATGTTTGGAGCGGCTTTGCTTTTGGATTTGGAGCAGAGCGTTTAGCAATGTTAAAATACGGAATTACAGATATTAGAACATTCTATACAAATGATTTAAGAAATAAAGAAACTTTTGATAGAAAGGATGCTGAATAATATGGCTATAAGTATGAATTGGGTTAAAGACTATGTTGATTTAACTGATGTAGACTTAAAAGACCTAGCAAAAAAGATTACTGATTCAGGAGTAAATGTAGAAAAAGTAGTTAAAAGTGAACTAAATAATTTAGTAGTTGGTCATGTTTTAGAGTGCGAGATGCATCCTGATTCAGATCACTTACATGTTTGCCAAGTAAATGTTGGAAAAGAAACACTACAAATTGTTTGTGGTGCACATAATGTAAGGAAAGACTTAAAAGTAATAGTATCTCTTCCAGGAGCAATACTTCCAGGTAACTTTGAAATTAAAAAAAGTACTATCCGTGGAGTAGAGTCAAATGGAATGATTTGCGCATTATCTGAAATAGGACTAGAAGAAGAAACACCTGAAAATAGAGCAAAAGGAATATATGAGTTACCAGCTGATGTAGAACCAGGTACAGATGTAGTAAAATATTTAGGATTAGATGATACTGTTTATGAACTTGATTTAAATCCAAATAGAAATATTGACTGTACAAACCATATCGGTTTTGCTTATGAAGTAGCAAGTGTTCTAGGAAAAAAAGTAACACTTCCAGATATCACAACAAAACCAATAAAAGACTCTGTAAAAAAACATTTCAACTTAAAAATAGATACACCAAATTGCACAATGTATAATGCAAAAATGGTTACTGACGTAGTTATTAAAGAGTCCCCAGATTTTATTAAAAATAGATTAATTGCAGCAGGTATGAGACCAATTAATAACGTAGTAGATATTTCTAACTATGTAATGCTTGAATATGGTCAACCTCTACATTTCTTTGATAAAGACAAGCTAGGAGATAAAATAGTTGTTAGAATGGCAGGAGATAACGAAATAATTAAAACACTTGATAAGAAAGAAAGAACATTAACAAGTGAAGATATCGTTATCACTGATGGAGAAAAACCAGTATGTATCGCAGGAGTTATGGGAGCAGAAAATACTGAAGTAGATGAGAATACTAAAAATATTTTAATAGAAAGTGCAATATTTAACTCATATAATGTTAGATATACATCATTAAGACTTGATTTAAGAAGTGAAGCATCATTAAGATATGAACGTGGACTTAATTATGAAAACACAAATTTAGCAATCGAAAGAGCATGCCACTTACTTGAAAAGTATGCGGATGGTAAAGTATTAAGTGATACAGTTACATATGATAATGTAGAAAAGAAAACAAAAATTGCTAAAGTAACAAAAGAAGATGTAAATACAGTATTAGGTCTTAATATGACAGATGAAGATATTAAAAATAGTCTTAACAATTTAGGATTTAACTACGAATATAAAGATAAAGAATATGTTGTAGAAATTCCTAATAGAAGACTTGATGTTGAAGCTCACAAGCAAGACTTAATTGAAGAAATAGGAAGACTTTATGGATACGATAAAATTGTATCAACTCTTCCAACCGGTGTTACAAAAAGAGGTAACTATATAGGTAACGTTGGAATAAGAAAACTTATATCAAAAAGATTAAGAAGTCTTGGCCTTAACGAATGTAGAACTTATACATTAGTAAGTGATGAAGAAAATGAAATGTTTACTTATGATAGAAAAGAATCAGTTCCACTACTAAGACCAATGAGTAGCGATAAGAAAGTTATAAGACAAACACTTATTCCATCACTA
>JAGALD010000108.1 GCA_017625395.1 Bacilli bacterium
GAGGTTCCAGTTATTGATGCATCTGCTTCAGTTCCAGGGTCACCTGTTGTTACTATTCCAATTGTCAGTGTTGGGAGTTCTCCTGTTGGACCTGTTGCTCCTGTTGGGCCTGTTGCTCCTGTTGGACCTGTTGCTCCTGTTGGACCCGTTGCTCCTGTTGGGCCCGTTGCTCCTGTTGGGCCTGTTGGGCCTGTTGGACCCGTTGCTCCTGTTGGGCCTGTTGCTCCTGTTGGACCTGTTGCTCCTGTTGCTCCTGTTGCTCCTGTTGGACCTACTTCTCCAGTTGGACCAGTTGGGCCTGTTGCTCCTACACCGGGCCCTGCTGGGCCTGTTGGACCCGTCGGACCAATTGCCACTAATATTCTAGGTGGGCATTCAAACATTGGTCTTTCATTATCATTATTTTGACAATTTAAATTTTTATTCATAAATCCATCCTTTCTATATATTTTATGTCCCTTCTTTATATTCGCATATAGCAAATATCACAGTTCTTTAAGTTGTTTTATTCAAAATAAAAAGAATATTATGAATTGTAATATTCTTGTTTGTAAAAGTCTTATATTTTTCTACTAAAGATTTGAATTTTTCTTTCTTAACATTTTTGCTTTATATGTATTATTTCCTAATTCATATACTGTCATTTGACCAACACCTCCAGGCACTGGCGTTATATATGATGCTTTTCTACTTACACTTTCAAAATCAACATCTCCACATAACTTGCCATCTTCTAAACGGTTTATTCCAACATCAATAATAATGGCCTCTTCTTTCACATCTTTTTCTCTTATTAAATTTGACTTTCCAACTGCTACTACTAATATGTCTGCTTGTTTTGTATATGTTGATAAATTTTTGGTTTTTGAATGGCAAATTGTAACTGTTGCATCTTGATTTGTCATCAATGCTGCTAGAGGTTTTCCTACTAAATCACTTCTTCCAACTATTACAACATTTTTTCCAGATACTTCAATTCCATAATATTCTAAAAGAGTCATTATTCCCATTGGAGTACAAGGTACTAATGTATCTTGATTATGTATTAGTCTTCCTGCATTTATATCAGTTAGTCCATCAACATCTTTTAGATAATGTATTCTATTTTGTATTTTCTTACTATCTAAGTGTTTTGGTATAGGCATCTGAACTAAAATACCATCTATTAAATTATCTTCATTTAGTTGATCTATTAAACTTAGAACTTCCTCTTCAGTAACGTTTTCTGCTAACTTTATATGTTTAAAATAATATCCTAAGTCATTTGCCATTTTTTCTTTTTGCCTTACATAGACACTACTTGCTGGATCTTCTCCAATTTGAATTACTGCAAGTCCCACTTGTTCTTCACATCTATTTAATTTTTCTCTTAATTGTTGTAATTTTTCTTTTTTGACTTTTCTTCCATCTAATAATTCCATTTTTATCACCTATCTTATTATTGATTTAATTATACAATACAAAAAACATCACAAAAATAATTTTGTGATGCTTTACATTATTTTTCTAACATTTTTGTTAACTCTTCTGTTACAAGAGTTGGGTTTGCATTTCCTTTAGTTTCTTTCATTATTTGTCCCATTAGGAATTTAATTGCTCTATCATTTCCATTCTTGTAATCATTTACGCTTTGTTCATTGTTATCTAAAATATTTTTTATAATGTCTAACAATTCATCTTTTGACATTTCTTTTACACCATGATTATCTAGTATTTTATCAAGTGATAAATCTTGTTCCATAACATCTTCTAGTATTTCTTTAAATATTTTACTATTAATTTTTCCACTATCTAAAGCGTTTACCACTTCAACAAATTTGTCATCCGTTAATTTTGTATTTTCAAGTGTCATTTCATATTTATTTAGGTATGCTGCAATATCTCCAAGTAAAAGATTGCTTGCGATAACTAGATTTATTTTTTTATCTATAAATTTATTTAGGTAATCAGAAACTGTTCTATTTTGAATTATTTTTTTAATGTTTATTTCGCTTATTCCACTTGCTAAATAAAATTCTTTTCTTTTATCTGCTGTCATTGGAATATTTTCTTCAACTTCTTTTACATATTCATCTGTAAGCGTAACATATGGGATATCTGGTTCTGGGAAATATCTATAATCATTTCCTGTTTCTTTAACTCTCATTAATACAGTTGAATTTGTTTTATCATCAAATCTTCTTGTTTCTTCTTTAAGAGTTTCTCCCTTTTCTAAAAGTGCTATTTGTCTATCATGTTCATAGTTTATTGCTACTCCAACATTGCTTATTGAACCAATGTTTTTTACTTCTATTTTTGTTCCATATTTTTCAGTCTTACTAACAGATACATTACAGTCACATCTCATGCTTCCTTCTTCTATTTTACAGTCTGAAACATCTGCATAAAGAAGTAATTCTCTTAATTTTTCTAAGTACGCCATTGCTTCTTCAGCGCTTGACATATCAGCTTCTGTTACAATTTCTACTAGAGGCACTCCTGCTCTATTAAAGTCTAGAAGTGACTTGTTGCTACTATGTACACTTTTACATGTATCTTCTTCTATATGAATATCATGAATTCTTATTTTCTTTTTACCATTATTTGTATCTATTTCAACATATCCATCTACTCCAATAGGAGTTCTATTTTGTGTTATTTGATAATTTTTTGGATTGTCTGGGTAAAAATAATTTTTTCTATCAAAATGCATAGTTTTGTTTATTTTACAATTTAATACTAGTGCTGCTCTTAGTGCTAGTTTTATTACTTCTTCATTTAATGTAGGAAGTACTCCTGGATATCCTAAATCTATTACATTTGTACATGTATTTGCCATTTTCCCATAGTTATTGGCACTTGATGAAAATATTTTACTTTTTGTTTTTAATTCAGCATGAACTTCAATTCCTACCGTTGTTTTATAACTATCCATTGTTTTCCCCCCTTGGATCAAGGTTTAAATTTAATTCTTTTTCAATAAATGCAGCTAGCTTGTACATTTTTGCTTCTTCAAAACTATTACCTATAATTTGTAATCCTATTGGCATGTTTTCATTGTTAAATCCAATTGGAACATTCATTCCAGGAAGACCAGCCATATTTGTTGGCATTACTAATGCATCATCAAAGAAAGTTTGTCTTGGGTCATCTAATTTAGCATTTATTCCGTATGCTACAGTTGTAGCATTTGGTCCAATTATCAAGTCATACTTTTCAAAAGCTTTTTCAAAACTTTTCTTAAGATCATCTCTTATTTGTAGTGCTTTATTATAATATACATTAGCATTTTCACCACTTAAAAGGTATGATCCAACCATAATTCTACGTTTAACTTCTGTACCAAATCCTTCTTGTCTTGTTCTTTTATATAAATCTTCCATATCTTTTGGATTTTCACAAGAATATCCATATCTAATACCATCAAATCTTGCCAAATTACTACTTGCTTCTGCCATTACAATAATTTGATATATTGTTACTGCATTTTCAATAAAATCGATATCTATATAATCAATTGTTGCACCTTTTTCTTTTAGTAATTCTATAATCTCATTTACTTTATCTTTTATTTCCTTGTCAACTATATCACTCATGAAATAATTTGGTACAGCAATTTTCATTCCTTTAATATCTTCACCAATTAATCTTGTATAATCTTCAACTTCTTTTCTTGATGATGTTAAATCTAGTTCATCTTTTCCTGCAATAATATTAAGTAATAATGCATTTTCATAAACATTTCTACTAACTGGACCAATTTGATCTAAGCTAGAAGCATATGGTACTAGTCCGTATCTAGATACTCTTCCGTATGTTGGTTTCATTCCAACTACTCCACAATAACTAGATGGTTGACGAATTGATCCACCAGTATCGCTTCCTAGTGTAAGTGGAATTTGTCTACTTGCAACAGCTACTACACTACCACCAGAAGAACCTCCTGATACTCTTTCTTTATTCCATGGATTAAGAGGTGCCCCAAAATAACTAGTTCTACTTGTTGATCCCATTGCAAATTCATCCATGTTACATTTTCCAATAATAATCATATTTTTTTCAATCAATTTCTTTACTACAGTTGCATTATATATTGGAATAAAATTTTCTAACATACGCGATGCGCAAGTTGTTCTTAAATCTTTAGTAATAATATTGTCTTTTAATGCAATTGGAATACCAAACAAAGGATTATCTACTTCTTTTCCTTCTAATTCAATTGCTTTTTTTATTGCATTTTCTTTATCTAATGTAATAAATGCATTTAAATCCTTGTTTTTTTCTATTCTGTCAAAGCATTCATTTACTAAATCTATTGGTTTTATTTGTTTTTCTTTTAATAATTTATTAATTTCTTGAATACTTAAATCTAAATAATTACTCATTTATCATCACCGGTACTTCCACAAAATTTCCATTTGATCTTGGAACATTTTTCATTGCTTCTTTATAATCTAACATTTCTCCAACTTCGTCTTTTCTTAATTCTGCTTTATGACTAACTGGCGTAATCAGCATTTCTTCATCATAATTTTTGATATCTTTTATTTTATCAACATCATCCATTAACATTTTTAAATCTATTTGATATTTTTCAATCTCATTTTCTTCTAAAGATATTCTTGCAAGATGTGCTACATGTTCTACTTCCTCACGTGATAATTTATTCATAAACTCATCTCCCTCGTTTTTACTTAAATAATATAACATGTTTTTTTAGAAAAAGATACTTTTTCTATTGTTAAATTCAGATAAATTGTCGTATTTTTAAATTTTCTATTTATGTTAACATAAAATTTAAAAAGTCACAAAAATGTGACTCTATTTTATTTCATAATATTCCATACTTTCTAAATGATATTCGCCATCTACACCTTTTTTAAATGTATACATAAATGTTGATAAATCATCTTCATATTCCCAAATTGATTTTCCATTTAACTCTTTAGGTGTTTTTTTCCCGTCAATTCCATTTGAATAATAATCTTCTAAGTCTGTAAGTCCTACTTTTTCATAGATATAAATATAGTCCTCTTTTCTTTCAGCTTTTATTAATTTTGCATGAGAAGAAGTTACGCCAGTATCTCCATAACATCCTCCTATTACATATTTATCTTCTTCTTCAATATAATTCATGTTCGAGAAATTTTTACTTTCTGCAGAATATCCGTCACCAAATAATTTATTTAATATTTTTTGTAATTCTTCTTTTGTTATCTTAAGTTGTCCACAATTATCATTAGGAACTTCTTCACACTTTATATTATGAAATTTTAAAAATCTTTCTATGTAAATATTAAGTGATGTCCATTCATAAAAATCTTTAGGTGTGATTTTTTCTTTTGAATAGATTAATGATTCAGGTTCAAAAAATGCTAAAAATGTTTCAGTAGTTAAATCTGTGTCATCATACGTTTTCAATTTAATTAAACTAAGTAATTTACTTACTTCTTGTAAGCTTACATCGATTAACTCTATATTGCTATCTAAAGTTGGTTCATCATTATTATCATCGTTTAAATTGCTATTTTCTGAATTATTATCATTATTATCTTCTTCAACTGAATTATTGTTTTCTTGTTCTTTATTATCTATATTATTTTTTTTGCTATCTAAAGCAAGTAATATTACAGATGTTGCTAATAAAACAAATGCAATAATTAAAATAATTACAGATATCGATAATCGTTTTACTTTCTTTTTTAATTTGTCATTTTCTATGTTTGTTTCTTCAGTGTTATTAATAATTTCTTTATTTTCCATCTATTTTCACTACCCTTTATTATTTTAATTTTATTATATAGCTTATCATTATAGCCTGTCAATTTATAAAAAAAAGAACTATAACTGCTAATAGTTCTTTTCTACTTAATCTGCATCCCGCATGACATTATTATTATGTTATTTATTTTTTTATTTTATTCACAATTATTTACATTTTGTCAAAAAAAATATTTTAATATTTATTGTGTATTTTTTTTTCGTATTGTATATTTAGGTTAACAATAGGAGGAAATATGGAAAGAAAAATTAAAGTAGTACAATACGGTGTTGGAAAGATGTCTGTATATACTATGAGATATGCACTTGAAAAGGGGTGCGAAATTGTTGGTGCAGTTGATATTAATCCAGAAATTATTGGAAAAGATATCTCTGTAGTATTAGGCGGCAATCCTACTGGTGTAGTAGTAACATCTGTTAATGAGGCTGAAGCAATGTTAAGAGAAGTTAAACCTGATATTTGTATAGTTACTACTATGAGTTTATTTAACGATGTTTATGCTGCATTAGAACTTTGTGCAAAACTAGGTATTAATGCAATAACTACTTGTGAAGAAGCATTCTTCCCAATGAACTCAAATCCTGTATCTACAAAAGCAATTGATACAATTGCAAAAGAAACTGGTTGTACAATTACTGGTAGTGGATACCAAGATATTTACTGGGGAGAACTTATTAGTGCTATTGCATCTTCTACTCAAAGAGTTACTAAAATTAAAGGAAGCTCTAGTTATAATGTAGAAGATTATGGTATTGCTCTTGCTGAAGCACATGGTGCTGGTCTTACTTTAGACGAATTTGACAAAAAAATTGCTTCAGTTGATAGAATTAGTGACGAAGAAAGAAAGAAACTTATTGATAACTGTGAATATGCTCCATCTTACATGTGGAATGTTAATGGATGGCTTGCTGAAAAGCTTGGTCTTACTGTAACTGGTCAAACTCAAAAATGTGTTCCTCAAACACATGACGAAGATTTAGATTCAAGTACTTTAAATTTAACTATACCTAAGGGTAATGCTACTGGAATGAGCGCTGTAGTTACTACTACTACTGCTGAAGGTATAACGATTGAATCTGAATGTATTGGAAAAGTTTATTCTAAAGATGACTTTGACAAAAATGAATGGACTGTTTATGGTGAACCAGATACAACTATTGTTGTAAATAGACCTGCTACAGTTGAATTAACTTGTGCTACTGTTGTTAATAGACTTCCTGATGTAATTAATGCAGAACCAGGATATGTTACAACTGATAGAATGGCTGAACCAATGTATAAGGTTAGACCTTTAAATGAATATGTAACAAAACAAGACTAGTAAAAAAGATTATTACTGTTACGGTAATAATCTTTTTTATTCTAGACAGCCAGGATTTTCCTGTTCTATATTTTTTTCATATACTTCTATTTTTTCTTTTTTATCACAGGTTACTAATAAAAGTTTTTCTATATCATCATATCCTAAATTCTTTAATCTTGATTTTAACCATTTTTTATCTTTGTTAATATATTTCAGATTTTTTTCCATTATGTTTCCATCAATAACTACATTTGCATTTAAACTTTTATCATTTACTTTTATTTTAGAATCACTTGGTGTTAGTGGACTATATTTTCCTTTTGGAAGAAAGCTCACAATTCCATTTGCTTCCATTATTGCGTATTCTATTTCTGAAATATCAAAATATCCATTTATACGTGCTTCTTCTAAAAAATCATTAATATCAAGTTTAGATTTTTTTAACCCCTTTTCGATTAATTTTCCTTCTTCTATTATTACTATTGGTGTTCCACTAGTCAGTCTTCTTATTATAATGCTTTTGGTAGTTAGATAGTTTATTATAATTGCTACTAATGCATATACTGCCATTGTTATAACTCCATCTATAAATACTACTTCTTTATTTACTGACATTTCTGCTACAACGTTACCAATTGATATACCAATTACATAGTCAAACATATTTAACTGATTAATTTGTTTTTTTCCTAATGATTTTGTTATTAAAAATAAAACAATTATTGCAAAGAAAGACTTTGTTGTAAGTATTAAAAAATCCATAATATCACCAGTAATATTATGGACTTTTTTTATTAAAATAAACCAATTATATTGTTTTCATCATCTAAATCTATAATTTCATAGTTTGGTTTCTTTGGTAATCCTGGCATTGTTAACGCTTTACCTAGGAATACGGTTATAAATCCTGCCCCAGTATGAAGTTCTACATCTTTTACTAACACTTCAAAATCTTTTGGATATCCTAGTTTTTTTGGATCATCACTTATTGAATATTGGGTTTTAACTATGCAAATAGGTAATTCATGTTCCTCTATTTTGTTTATGTATTTAATCATTTTTATTGCTTTATCTGTATAAGTTACTGTAGATGCATGATATATTTCTCTACATATTTTATAAATTTTATTAGTTACTAAATCATGAATATCGTAAAGTGGTTTAAAATCATTTTCTCTATCACACATTTGAGTAACTTTATCAGCTAGAGCAAGTGCTCCTATTCCACCTTTTATATATGTTTCACTTATTGAAAATTGTACTAAATTATCATTACAATAATTTCTAATTATTTCTATTTCTTCATCTGTATCTGTTGAAAATTTATTTAAACATACAATAATATGAGAAGTGAATTTTTTTAAGTTTTCAATATGTACACCTAAATTTGGAAGACCTTTTTTTAATGTTTCTAAGTCTTCTATATTTATATTTTCTTTAAGTGCTCTACCATTGTGTTTTAATGCTCTTGTAGTTACTGTTAATATAACGCAGTCTGGCTTCAAATCAGCTTTTTGACACTTTATATCCATAAATTTTTCGGCACCTAAATCAGCACCAAATCCTGCTTCTGTTACAACATAGTCTGAAAGCTTTAATGCTAGGTTGGTTGCTACTACTGAATTACATCCATGTGCGATATTAGCAAATGGTCCACCATGTATTAATATTGGATTATTTTCTAATGTTTGAACTAAATTAGGATTAAATGCATCTTTTAAAAGTACTGTTAAAGCACCTTCTATCTTTAAATCTCTTACATAAACTGGTTCATCATTTATATTTCTCGCAATCATTATATTTCCAAGATTATATTTTAATTCATGAAGATCTTTTGAAAGACAAAATACACTCATTACTTCACTTGCTGCTGTTATATCAAACCCTGTTTTTATTGGTTCACTTTCTTCATTGATTGTTGATATATTTCTAAGCGCTCTATCATTTACATCTAAGCATCTTCTAAACGTTATTGTATTTAAATCGATATTTAGGTGATTTCCTTGATAAATATGATTATCTATTGCTGCTGCTATTAAATTATTACAACTAGTTATTGCGTGCAAATCACCAGTGAAATGTAAATTAATATCTTCCATTGGAACAACTTGACTATATCCACCACCAGTTGCACCACCTTTTATTCCAAATACAGGTCCAAGTGATGGTTCTCTTAATACACCTATTGTATTTTTTTCTATATGATTAAGTGCATCAACTAATCCAATGGTAACAGTAGTTTTTCCTTCTCCATATGGTGTTGGATTTATGGCAGTAACTAATATTAGTTTTCCTTTTCTTCCAGTCATTATGTCATTAAATTTTATTTTTGCTTTATATTTTCCATAACATTCTATTAGGTCTTCTTCTATTCCTATTTTCTCTGCTACTTCTAGTATATTTTTCTTTACACATAAATTGGAAATTTCAATATCTTTCATATTATCACCTTTTTCTATTATATTATATTAAATATTAAATGGTTAGTCTATGTAATAATCTGTTTGTTTACTTAAATTATTAAAGCTACTGTAAACATTTTATATTTTGTTTTAATCTATAACTATTTTTGTAATTCTAATTGTTTTAGCTCTTTATTTATATCTTCTTGGTTTATTTCCGCATATTCTGTTTTTAAAACTATTTTTATACTTTCAATTATTATTTTTAAATCTAAGATAAAACTAATATTATCTACATATTCTAAATCATACTGTATTTTTTGAAATATAGTTAGGCCATTTCTTCCTTTTGATTGGGCTAAACCTGTTATTCCTGGCTTTACATTTAATCTTCTTTTTTGTTCTTCAGTAAATCTTTCAAAATATTCTACTATCCAAGGACGTGGTCCTATAAGAGACATATCTCCTTTTAGAACATTAATGAATTGTGGTAATTCATCTAATGAAGTATTTCTTAAAATTTTTCCTATTTTTGTTACTTTTTGATTTTTTTCTATTCTTTTATTTTTTTTCTTAGCAATACTCATCGTTCTAAACTTTAACATTTTAAAATTATTACCATATTGTCCAGTTCTTACTTGTTTAAAAAATACTGGTCCATTATCTTCTATTTTTATCAATATAGCAATTATTAAAAATACTGGCCATAATAACAATAATGCCATTATTGAAATAATTATATCTATTATCCTTTTAAAAAACTTCTTGTACATATGACCACCTTAAACATCTAAATGTATACTCTATATTTCATTTTAATATCTTTACTATTAAAAGTAATAATAATTTATTAGTTTTATTATATCATTTTATATTTATTTTTTCGATATTTTGATTGTTTTTTGGTTGTATATTTAAAAATTTAATTAACAGGTTTCTATTATCTTTCGTTTTTAGTAGTATAATGTATTTGGAAGTGATAAGCGTGAATTTATTAGATAACTGTAAACTTTGTCCAAGAAATTGTTGTATTAATAGAAATAATGGTGAAATAGGTTTTTGTAAATCATCAAATAAAATTAAAATTGCACGATACTCTTTACATATGTGGGAAGAACCATGTATTTCTGGTGAGAGAGGATCTGGAACAATATTTTTTTCAAATTGTAATCTAAAATGTATATTCTGTCAGAACTATGATATTTCTACAAATAATTATGGAAAAGAAATCAGTACACTTCGATTTGCAGAAATATGTCTTTATTTGCAGAAAATAGGAGCTCTTAATATTAATTTAGTTACTCCAACACACTTTATTCCACTTATAAAAGAAGGGTTAGTAAAGGCAAAGTCAATGGGACTTTCTATTCCTATTGTATATAACAGTAGTGCATATGAAAATGTTGATGCATTAAAAATTTTAGATGGTCTTATTGATATTTATTTACCTGATTTAAAATATTATGATAATAACATTGCCGTTAATTTTTCTCGAGCACCTAATTATTTTGAATTTGCAAGTAGAGCTATAGAAGAAATGTATCGCCAAGTTGGAACTCCAATTTTTGAAAATGGAATTATGAAAAAAGGAGTTATTGTAAGACATTTATTATTACCTAATCATGTTGATGACTCAAAAAAAGTTGTTAAATATTTATATGACAAATATCAAGATAATATATTCATTAGCTTAATGAATCAATATACCCCAGTTAGAAGAATAGATGATTATAAAGAATTAAATTGTATTGTAAATGATAGTGAATATGATGAATTAATTAACTATGCTTGTGATTTAGGTATTACTAATGCTTTTATTCAAGAAGGTGAAACACAAAAAGAAAGCTTTATTCCAGATTTCTCTAATTTTGACGAAATATAAACTACTCAACTAACAGTTTGTTGTTCAAAAATATATATTATTATATATTTATTTTAGGTGATATTTATGGATTATAAAAAAGTTGGTAATTTGATAAAAGAGAAAAGATTGGAAAAAGGTTTGACTCAAAAGGAACTAGCTGATTTACTTTATATTACTGATAGAGCTGTTTCAAAATGGGAACGTGGTGTTAGTCTTCCAGATATTTCAATGCTTAAACAAATTAGCGAAATCTTAAATTTAGATTTAAATGAACTATTAGAAGTCGAATCTAATTGTAGTAAAAAGAAAGACAAAAACAAAATAATATTTATTTTTATTATATTATTTTTACTGTTTGGTATTATAATTTTTCTTTTTATAGATAATAATGATGATACTAATGAAACACACATGAATTGTGATAAGGAATTAGTTAAAATTTATAGTAATGGAATTACTAATATATACACAAACTGTCTAGATTCTGTTTATATTAACGGAATGGATTTAAAGAAAGTTCTTAGTAAAGGAAACTTTGATATTGAGTCTTGGATTCGCTCTTTAGATTATGTAGGAAGATTTTTTGATGGTGGTAGCATTATGTATCGATCTTCTAATTATAGAATTTTAAAGTGTAATACAATTGATGGAAATAAAGATATAATTATTGGACCTACTGATATGGAATATGAAGATAATTTTTGTAAAAATGATGTGGAAATTTATCATAAATGTTATTATACTGATATTTTTAGAGTTATAGATATTTTATATGATTATCCTAGTGAAGATAATAGTTATATTTTTATTACACTTGATCAGTTTCAAGATCATAATCCTGTAAATGTTAAAATAAACAAAAATTTTGTGAGTCATTTAAAAATTGGTAGTTATTATGAATTCAAATTTTTATATTATCTTCCAAA
>JAGALD010000020.1 GCA_017625395.1 Bacilli bacterium
TAAAAAAATAAATTTTACAACTGATATTAGTTAACTATAAAAAATATAAAACTACTTTCCTTATTAAATGGAAAGTAGTTTTTTACTCTTAAAACATTTATAATAAAGATATCTACTTAATAAAAATATGATATAATATATAATTAATAAAAGGAGGAAATAATATGGTTGATATAGAAAAAATAGATGATAATTTATATAAAGCGGTTTATGGAAGACCAAGAATTGGAAAATATGATGAAATATGGAATAAAGTAAAAAATAGTAAAGAAATATTAAGAGAAGCAGTTCAAACAAAAAGAGATAAATTTGATGAGAGAGATACAGTTAAAGGATTAGCTATATGTGACTCAATGCTAATGGATTATAGATCAGTTGATGAAGTAGCATACAATAATTTAATCACATCGATTTATACTAATCCAGATATTGCAAGGATAGTAATGAATGGAGCATCAAATGGTGGATATTCATTTTTACTAATGAGTCTATGGAATCATAGTTTAAGATTAACTGAACAACAAAAAGCATTTGCAGTAAATGAGGCAATGAATAAAATTGGTACTACACGTTGGCAACAAAGTGAAGATGCTTTTTCAAGAAAATTAGATTCTATGGGAATAAGCGATGATAATGATGCATTAATTAATCTTGATGAATGTATAAATCCAATTGGACGAAAATCAGGAGCACAGTATATGAACTATATGTTTTCTACATTAAGTCAAACACAAGCTCATGGAGTAGGAGAGTTTGACATCAGATATCATATTTTAAGAAATCCAAACTGGTCATTGGAAGAAAAAAGAAAATTAATTATGAATTTTTGGAGTGATGATGAAACATATGCAGATTACTTAGAACAATGGGAATGGGGAATAATTAATGATTCAGCAAACTCTAACGATGACGTTATTCCACTATTAGAAAAAGACAGTTTATATGAATATACGTATGATACTTTATTAGACTATTATGGTGACAAAGAAACAGCTGATAGAATATGGGATGAAATTAATTTTTGTAGACAAATGAATGAATTAAGACCATTACAGCAAGAGTCAAAAACTTCACCAAAAAAGAAAGTATTGGTTGCAATAAATAATGCGTAAATAAATGTCCAAATTTTTAGTTTCTTATTATCACTTATGTTTATTATTTATATTATAACTAATAATTTATGTTATAATGAACTTGAATAAGGAGGTAGATGGTATGGAAAATATGCCTACAAGAATTATATTTACAAAAACTATTAATGATTCAGACTTAATATCCAAACAAATTAAAGTTGGTACAATTATGGATGCCAATACATTAGACTTTGAAGAGTTTAAAAAAAGATATCCTGGTTGTTTTACAGTTATCGAAATGACAGAGCAAGATTGGATTGATTTAGCAACAGAAAATTTTGTTGATAGTAAAAGAAAGTTAGACATGTTAACATCAATTAGTGAGGGAATGGGTCTTGGAATAACTGTTGATGATACAATTTATTATTACACAGTTCCTGAAACTGGAACAAAAGTAAATCCTCAAAATTATGGTGGTGGATTAAGTGATGTATATTATAAATCAACACTATATAAAGGATTTGTTGATGAATTTGAAAGAAGAGTTGGAGAACAATTATCACCGGCAAAACCTAAAACTTTATAAAAAAATGTATATTGGAGAAGACTATGTGTGAAGTAAAAATTAACGGAGTTTATAAACATTTTAAAGGAGACTATTATTTAGTTGTAGATATAGCAAATCATTCAGAAACAAAAGAACAGTATGTTGTATATAGGCAATTATATAATGATGGAAAGTTATGGATTAGACCACTTGATATGTTTACAAGTGAAGTTGATCATGAAAAATATCCTAACGTAAAACAAAAATATAGATTTGAATTACAAGAGATTGAAAGCGTTGCAAAATAAATATTTATTAAAACAAACATAAAAAATGTTTGTTTTTTTTAATAAATCATTTATAATTAATTTAGTCGCCGAAATAGCTCAATTGGTAGAGCAACTGACTTGTAATCAGTAGGTTCCGGGTTCAAGTCCTGGTTTCGGCACCATTGTAAAAGTAAGAACTATGTTAATAGTTCTTTTTTTATATTATAATAAAAATGTAGGTGATAAATATGAATAAGATAGTAATTTTTGATTGGGGTGGAGTAATATTAAAAGAATACCCTGAACATTATTGTGATCAAGATGCAATAAAAGAAACAATAAAAAAGTTTAATACTGATTTAACTGATGATGAAGCATATGATATATACTTAGAAACATTAAAAGATGAACATGGAAAAATAATAAGTATATACGATGATTATGAAAATAAATATAAATGGTATGAAAGAATAAAAAATAAGGGTAAGCTAGATGTAGAATATGATGAATTTATCTCTACATTTATAAATAACTATAAAAAAATAGATAAATATGAAGAAGTAGTAGATTATATATATAGTCTGAAAGGTAAAACACCACTTGCACTATTTTCAGATCTTATTTTTGTATGTTTTGGTGCACTAGAAAAACATATTAATCTAAATACTTTTGATAAAGTTTTTTTATCGTACAAGGAAGGATATGTAAAGTCAGATATAAATGCATTTATAAATGTTGAAAATAAACTAAATATAAAACCAGAAAACATATTATTCATTGATAATAATAAAAATAATATAGAAAATGCTAAAAAACGTGGATGGAATACATGTAATTCCTATGGCTATGATTTAGATAAAATTAAAACAAGTGTGGAAAGCTTCCTAAAAGAACAATAATAATTTGTATTTCGAATAATTTTGAGTTACAATATACGAAATATACAAATGGGGTGAGTATATGAATGTTATTTTTCTTGATTTCAACGGAGTATTAGATACATACTATCAAATGAATGAAATAAATCAAGATAATTTAAATCGTCTAAAAAGAATAGTAGAAGAAACAAATGCAAAGATTGTAATTTCATCATCACTAAAAAATACATATCATTATTGTGGAAGATTTAGTCAACATTTCCAAGAAATTTTGAACCAATTAACTTCCGAAGGACTGGAAATAGTAGGAATTACACCATTGGCAGAAGAAAGAGAACAAGAAATTATGATGTATCTTGATACTCACCCAGAAATAGAAAACTTTTGCATAATAGATGATGACTATGATATGGAAGTATTAAAAGAACATCTTGTTAAACTTCCTTGTCAAAGCGAAGAAGGACAGATGGGACTAGATGATTTCCATATGCATATGGCAATTGACATATTAAAAAAGAAAAAAGAAAAATCTAATAAAAAATTACAATTAACAAAAAAGACATCGATATAAATCGATGTTTTAATTTTATAGACTATGCAAATTTTGGAACCTTTTGTAATACTCTTTTAGGAGAGCCATATGAAATATAATATTCATCAGTTCCTAATATGTGTTCTTGAACAATTGAAGTTTCAATCTCTTTTCCGTTTTCAAGAACAGGAACCATAATATATTTATTTTGTTTAATCTCCGGTGGAAAAGAATCACTAGTTTCGTATTCTGTTTTATAGTGCTCAGCTTTTTGTAATAACTCTAAATTGGTATTAATATCTAAATTCTTTAGCTGTGCTATTAAGTTTCTTAATTGTTTACAAGCAATGTCTTTTTTTATTCCAGAAAGCATCAAATCAGAACCGAACACTAGTGTTAAATAAAAAGTAATGTTATGAAGTATAATTCTTGCAAGTTCTTCTTTTGTAGGTGCCATTAATCCAGTAATACTAGTGGCAATTGTTGTATAAACTAAAACTTTGCTTAAAGACTCTTTTAATGAAAGACCGGTATTTGATTCAGCAAGTTTTTGAAGTAAATCATAGTTAATTTTAATTTTCAATGTTGTCATCTCCCATAATGATATTTTATAGTAACAATAATAATTGTGTCAATTTCTAATATTTTATAAATAAAAATAATTTACAACTATTACTATATATATTAGAATAAAGCGTTATAAGGGTGATTTAATGGAAAATTTATTTAAAGTAATTGAATTAAATGAGAGTACTAAAATAGGAAATTTAACTGCAGAAGCACATAGTCACGTAAAAAGTAAAAAATATTTTCCAATTTATTTGATTGATGGAAAAAAGATGATATTTAAACCTTTATCCAAAACAAAGCCCTATACAACACCATTTTTTGCATTCAGTGAAGTATATTGGTCTTATATAATAAACAAATATTTTGATCAAGATGCCCCAAGATATTATTTAGCAACCTCAAAAGAAATTGAAAAGGAGCAACCAAAATACTTTGAAAAAGGAGTTTTAGTAGAATCATTAACACCAAATGACGAAAAGCTAATTAATTTATACGACTTTTTTGATAAACATCCAGACCCTTTAGTAGATATTAAAACATATATAAACTATTGTATGGAGTTTTATGATTATACAAAGATATTATCGAGTGATTTTATTAAAAATAATAAAGAAATAGGAGAGAATTTAGCTTATCAAATCTTATTATCTATATTAAGACAAGACCAAAATTTTCACTACGAAAATATAAGTTTTTTAGAAAATAGTGAATCACTTACATTGGCTCCACCAATTGATTTTGAATTTTCAACTCCATTTTTATTTCCAGACGATTTAGAAAGATACTATAGCGAAAAAAATGCTTATGATAGTTCAATAGAAATTAAAGATGAAAATGATGAGGTGACGAATTTCTGTAAGTTTCTAGAATCACAGGGACTACTTACATTAAAAAATGTTAATACCAAAAATATTTGTCAAATCGTTAGACAGTACCCTGATGTCGTAAGTAGATTTATAAAGAATCTAGAAAGATTAATAGAAGATTTACCAAATATTAGATTAAATGATCCAGATAATTATATTGGTCCATTAAATAGTAATTCCTGGGAAGTAGGTCATGCCCACTATAAAGAAAAAGATGAAGAAAAAGCACGAAAACTACAAAAAGAGAATCCTCTAATTAATATAGATAAAGAAAGCACTTTTAATAGAATTACTTCTGATGTTTTAGAATTCAGTAAACAATTTTGTTTAACATTAAAAATATATCTAATAAGTCATTATGCGGGAATAATCAACTTAGAAGATATCACTATGAAAGGATTAATTGATGCATTTGGTATTCAAAAAGATGTAACAATAGAAGATATTGATATAAAGAATAAACAAATAAAACTAGTAAAACGTCAAAATAATAGTCCAACAAACCCATCAAATAAATAATAAGTAATAGAAAGTACCTTTGTACTTTTTAATTTTTTAACCATATATGATATAATAAAAATAGAAATAGGGTGATTATGTGACTAACGAACAAAAAGAAAAAATTACACTAGCAGTAGTAACTTATGCTAAATATTCAAATATTGATGATGAAGGAAAAATATTAAACACTATTGAAAAGCTTACATCATTAGGTATTGATGACGCTATAGATAGAATTATAGTATCACTAGGAGAATTAGTTCGTACTGGTAAATTACCGCAAACAGATTTGTATGCAAACGCACACTTAATACTAGATTTAAATCCAGATAAATACAAGACAACAGATGATCTTGTTCAAAGACTAAAATGGCTTAGAGAAATGAATTTAGAATATCCAAAAATGCCACTGTCAGAAAATCATCAATTAGTATTAGAAACATTTACAAAATTTAATGAGCTACTAAATAATCGTTTCGATAGTTTCTATACTGGAGGAATAATGGGATATTTAGCAAAAGGTAGACCGCTAGAAAGATACCATGGTGATTTAGACCTTTTCATTAATGAACAACAGCTATTAATACTAAAAGAATTAGTTGAATCAAGTGAAGACTTTGAATTTATTAGCAATATGGATCATAAAGAAGAAAATGGGCACGAATATAAAATAGTGTATAAGAAAACACCAATGAGTATTGGA
>JAGALD010000109.1 GCA_017625395.1 Bacilli bacterium
TAAAAATGATATAAAAGAAATATATGTTTTACTTTCATTAAACATGAGACTATCTCAAGAAGATAGAATGAAACTATATGAAGATTATCTAGATGATGTCGTTCAAGAAAAAGGATATGGATATGTTACAGGTGGTGGAACATGGTTAGAAAAAGGTGAACCATCAATAAGTGAAGTAGAGTTTTACATATATAGTAATAAATTAAATGATTTTATAACACTTATGAAAGAAAATGAAACAATAGCAAAAGGAAGCTACTTAGAATATAATGAAGAAAAAGTTTCAATTGGAATACTAGAAGGTTTAGTGTTTAGTATAAATAAAAAATTAGATAATGATTCAATTAATAAGTTAGCAAATGAAGTAACTGAAGCATTAAAAGAAAATGGAAAATATTATAGTCATTATATTGGAGAAAACAGCACCAACCTATATTTATATGGTAAGTCTTTCGACACTATGAAAATAAAAATAGAAGAGTATAGTAAAAAATGTACAGTATGCCAAAACAGTACTATTTCATATATGACCAAATAAAAAATGAATTTAATTTAAAGATTATCAAAAATAAAACTACTTGAAATTTTATCTGTAAAATGCTACAATGTATCAAGGCAAGGGAGTAGTTTGCACTAGAAATAGTGATTATATGGCGTCATTCCAATATATTTAATATATTCGCTATATAAGATACTTATTAAGTATTTAACGAGACTTGGACGAAAAAGGTCCGAGTCTTTTTTTGCAGAAAAAAGGGAGAGTGTGTTATGAGTTTTATTTTAATTATAATAGGTTTGTTTTTACTAATTAAGTGTGCAGATTGGTTTGTAGATGGATGTTCTAATGTTGCAAAAGCCTTAGGTATACCATCACTAATAATAGGACTTACAATAGTGGCTTTTGGGACTAGTGCACCAGAAGCAGCAGTAAGTGTAACAGCATCAATTAAAGGAATGAATGGTATATCTTTAGGAAATGTTGTTGGTTCAAATATATGTAATCTACTTCTTGTTTTAGGTGCAAGTGGCTTATTTGGAGGATTAACTGCTAAAAAGAAAATAATTACAAGAGATTTCATCTATGCAGTATTTTCCAGTATAGTAATGTTTATCTTAACATTTGGTTTTTTCAAAAACGGTGGAACAGAAGGTGTAATTTCTAGAACAAATGGATTAATACTATTATGTTTCTTAGGAATTTATTTATATGCATTAATAGGCGATGCTGTTAAATCAGTAAGAACAAAAGAAGAAAAAACAAAGTTTAATCCCAAAGACATTTTGTATATTGTAATAGGTATTGCTGGTATAATTTTTGGTGGTCAATTAGTAGTTAATAGTGCGACAGATATTGCAGAAATGTTTAATGTCAGTCAAAATGTTATTGCTCTTACAATAGTAGCAATTGGAACATCACTTCCAGAACTCGTTACATCAGTAGTAGCAGCTAAAAAAGGCGAGACAGATATTGCAATAGGAAATGTAGTAGGATCAAATATATTTAATATTTTCTTTATCCTAGGGTTATCAAGTGCAATTAGCCCAATAACTTTTGGATTTGAATCATTTATGGATATAATAATAATGTTAATAGCAAGTGTTTTAGTATATCTATTAACATTAAAGAACTATAGAATTGGAAATAAAAAAGGAATAATTTTATTGCTATTCTATGCTGCATATATGGTATATATTTTAATAAGATAAAAGCTTTGAAAAAACAAAGCTTTTTATTTTTATAAAATTACATTATAATAAAACTATAATTAGATAAAGAGGTGAAATATGGATAATTTAAAAGAATTTAGTGAAGAAGAAATTGTTGAAATGATAAGAAATGGGAAAATATCTGCAGCGGATTTAACTGATTCAGGAATTTGCCCAACATGCTTTAATCGCAGTCATGATAATGTTTTATATGGAGATAACAGTAGTAAAACATTATACGAAGATGAGGATATTGAATGTTTTCTAGTAGGAAATCCAAGATCTCCTGGACATACAGCAATTAGCACTAAAAAGCATTATAAAGATATGATGGAAATAGATGATGAAATATGTAGAAAAATATTTCTATTTTCACAAAGAATGATGTGTCTATTAAAAGAAGTATATTCATCCAAAAGTGTATATTTATGTACTATGTGTGACGGACCAATGAATCACTTTCATGTACAATTAATACCTAGATATGATTACGAAAAACGAGGTTCAAAGAACTTTGTTAAACCAAGGCTTGATTATGTAGAAGATAAAGAAAAAGTAAAAGTATTAAGAAAAGAAATAATTTCAAAAATTAATAATTCAAATTGACATATTTATAAAAAAGTGTTATCTTTGTGGTGAATTTAAAGAGAAAGGAGTGAGAAAATGAAGAAGTTTAATTTAAATGTTTTTGATAATTATATAGTAGCTAGAAGTAAAAATGTGAGGGAGCTTCTTTGTTTTTTCACATACTAATTACTAATTTTAGACTACTATAAGTAGTCTTTTTTTATGGAGGTAAGAATGAAAAGTTTAAAAGAATTTAAGCCTCTAATAAAACTATTGGCTGAAGATAAAATAAAACTTATAATTGCAAGTACCATTATTTTTCTATCAGGCATTGCAGAAATATTTACTGGATATTTAAATGGTTCTGCTGTTGAATGTATAACAAATTATGAATTAAAAAATGCATTAATATATTTAGGTATATACTTTGTAATTGAATTAACACTTGATGGAGGACTATTACATTTAGCAAATTCAATGTTATATAAAATAGAAAGTTCACTAACTAGAAAATTAGGTTTTTTTACATATAAAAAAGCATTAAATTTACCAGCAGTAGCATACGAAGAAAAATCAAGCGGTGAAATAATAAATAGAATTACAAATGATGCAGATACATTAAGTTTTGCTTTTGGAAGATTACTTAATATGATCTCATCAATAATTGCATCATTAATAATAATTTTTTATGTATTTATTAATTCTTGGATAATTGGAATGGAAATATTAATAATGATAGCCTTCTTATTCTTAATAATAAGAAAATATAGTCCAAAATTAAAAGAAATACATAAAGAAAGAAAAGAAGAACAAGATAAGTTTACATCTTTAGTTAACGAATCAATTAGAGGCGTAAGAGAAATAAAGACATTAGGAATTAAAAATAATTTAATAAAAGATATGACTGACATTATAAGAGTAATCTTTAAAAAGTCAGCAAAAGAAATTGATATACAAAAAGAATTTAATATAATCATCAGATTCTTTAAAACAATATTAGAAGTTGGAGTATTTGTTACATGTATCTTTTTACTATATTATAATCAAATCTCATTAACATTTTTTATTGCAATGACTTATTATGTTTATAGATATATGTGGTTGATTGAAAATATAAATGATTTGACTCAAACATATCAAAAAGTAGTAGTATCCATCAGTAGAGTAAATGAAATACTACAAAATAAACTATATAAAGATGAAGAGTTTGGAAATAAAAAGTTAACAAACATAAAAGGTGTTATAGAGTTTAAAAATGTATCTTTTGCATATCCAAACGAACCTAATACATTAAATGATTTTAATTTAAAAATAGAACCAAATCAAAAAGTTGCAATAGTAGGAAAGTCAGGTCAAGGTAAGTCAACTTTATTCAATTTAATTACAAGAATTTTTGATGTTGATAATGGTGAAATATTAATTGATGGAATAAACATAAAAGACTTAAATGAAGAAAGTTTAAGAAATAATGTTTCTATAATAAGACAAGAACCATTTATATTTAATAAAACAATAAAAGAAAATTTTGAATTAATTGATAAAAAAATCAAACTAAATGATATAAGAGAATATTCACATCTTGCATATATAGACGACTATATAATGAGCCTACCTAATCAATATGATACTGTATTAGGTGAGGGTGGAGTTAACTTATCGGGTGGCCAAAAACAACGTTTGGCAATTGCACGTACATTATCGAAGAAAAGCCAAATTATACTTTTTGATGAAGCAACAAGTGCATTAGATAATGAGTCTCAAACATATATTAAAAAAGCCATTGATAATTTAGCAAAAAACAAAACAGTAATCATTGTGGCACATAGATTAAGCACAATAATGGATGCAGATATAATACATGTAGTAGATAAAGGTAAAATAGTAGCTTCTGGTACACATATAGAATTATTAAAAACATGCAAAATTTATAAAAAATTATATGAAACTGAATCTTTAAATTCATAATAAGAGTGTTCACTGTGAACACTCTTTTATAATAAAAAATATTAATAAAAAAATATCTATATGATATAATTGATTTAACAAAATAGAGGTGATTTGATGCCAAACTGGAAGACACATTTAGAACTAGCTAAAAAAGTAAATAATTATTTACAATATGATGATTTATCTTTTAATATTTTCTTATTTGGAAGCATATTACCAGATATAAATAATTCATTTGTAGTAACATCTATCAAAGAGAAAATAAGCCATTCAATTACACATTTTAAAGATGAAAATAATAAGACTTATGTAAATTTTGGTAATAAATATAAAAAAGAAATAGATTCAAGAAATCCCTTATTTTTAGGATACTTCTTTCATTTATATCTTGATTACTCATTTAATAATTATTTCTACACAAAAAAACGTAATAATTTAGATATAGAAGAACATAATAAAGTTCGAGAAATAAAACAACATGATTTTAAATTATTTAATAATAATTTTATAAGTAATCAAATAAAAATAGATGATATTGATATTCTATTAAAAGAGATAAAAAATATAAAAGAAATATCCATAACAAAAGAAGATATTTTTGAAGTAATAAATTTTCTTAATAAACAAGAATTTTATAATGGAGAATATAAAGTATTTACTCCTGATGAATTAAATTGTTTATTTGACTCAGTCGTAAAAAACACTTTAGATTGGTTAAAAAAATAGAAAGGTAAAGAAAAGGAGAATATATGTTAAAAGGAAAAGTTGCAATAGTAACAGGTGGAACAAGAGGAATTGGACTAGAAATAGTAAGAACCTTTAAAGAAAATAATGCTGAAGTTATTCTATTTGGATCAAAAAAAGAATCGGTAGAAAAAGCTATAAATATGTTAAAGGAAGAAGGTCATATTGTTAAAGGATATTATCCTAATCTAAGTAATTATGAAGAAATAGAAAAAATAATAAAAGAAATTAATAATATATATGGTCATATAGATATCTTAGTAAATAATGCTGGAATATCTGCTAATAAAAAAATAGAAGAAACTTCATCACAAGAGTTTGAAAGTATCATGAATTTAAATGTTAACGCTATATTTAATATGACTAAAGCAGTTGTGCCATATATGAAAAAACAAAAAGATGGGGTAATTCTTAACACAAGTTCAATGGTTAGTATCTACGGTCAACCTAGTGGCGTAGGATATCCCGCAAGTAAATTTGCAGTAAATGGATTAACAAAGTCATTAGCACGAGAACTTGCACCAAATAATATAAGAGTAAATGCTGTAGCACCGGGTATTACAAATACTGATATGGTGGCATCACTTCCAAAAGAAATGATTGAACCATTAATTAAAACAATTCCACTTGGTAGAATTGGAGAACCAAAAGATATAGCAAATGCCTTCTTATTCTTAGCAAGTAATATGGCAAGTTATATAACAGGTGTAGTCTTATCTGTAGATGGAGCAGCAAGAAGTTAATGTTTTATGATGTAAAATGTGTTATAATAAACATTAAAAAAGGAGTATTTGTATGAAAAAAATAATATTGATAGGAGTTTTGTTAATTATGATTCTATGTGGATGTTCAAATAATAAAAACGAAGAAAGTACAAAAATAGATTATACTCGTGCAAAAACAATGTTAGCAAACGGAGCACTTCTTTTAGATGTAAGAACAACTCAAGAATATGAAGAAAAACATATTGAAAATGCAGTACTATTAAGTGTTGATGAAATATCAAAAGAAAATGCAGAACTTATTATTCCCACAAAAGATACAACAGTAATTGTGTATTGTAGAAGTGGTAATAGAAGTAATCAAGCGTTAAATGTTTTAAAAAATCTTGGATATACAAATGTATACGATCTAGGGTCAATTAATAATTGGCAAGAATAGGAGGCTTTATGAATAGTTTAAATAAAGTTTTGTGGGGATTAATTTTAATAGTTATTGGTATAGTAATTGGTTTAAATAGTTTCGGCATAACTGATATTAATTTGTTTTTTGAAGGTTGGTGGACATTGTTTATCATAATACCTTGTACAATAGATTTATTTAGTGATAAAACAGGAAAAGTAGGTAATTTGATTGGTATTATTATTGGAGTAGCATTACTTCTAATTACAAGAGATATTATTGATTTAGCTTTAATAGCAAAATTAATAATACCAATAATTTTTGTATTAATTGGTCTTTCATTAATTTTTAATAGCACAATAAAAAAGAATATAGCAGATAAAGTAAGAGAAGGAAGTATAAGTGGATTAGAACCAATTGTAGCAACTTTTTCTAAACAAGAAGCAATTAAAGAAGATGAAAACTTTAAAGGTGCAGCTCTAGAAGCAGTATTTGGTACCGTTGTTTTCGATTTAAGAAAAGCAAACATAGAAAAAGAAGCAGTAATAAAAGCAAATGCCATATTTGGAAGTATTGAGATTTTAATACCCAAAAATACAGAGGTTAAAATTAAATCAACACCTATATTTGGAAGTGTTTCTAATAATACCGCAAAAACAAAAGGAGAAAAAAAGACAATCTATGTTGAAGCATTTGCAATGTTCGGTGGTGTTGATATAAAATGAATGAATTACAAAAATTAATTAAAATATTAGCAATTGGTCTTGGGATATTTATTATAATATGTATTGCAATAGCAATACTTTCTATAGTAGGACTAATAATAAATATAGACTTCTTCAATGGTAAAAAAATAGATTTTAATGAAACTTATGAAAATATCAAAATTATAGAAATTGATTCACAGTATTCTGAAGTAATAGTAAAAAAAGGTGAAATATTTGAAGTAGACGCCAAAAATGTTAATAGCAAATTTACTTCTAAAGAAAAAAATCATGTTCTTACAATAAAAGAAAAAAGAAATTGGAACTTTTTTGCTCGAGATAAAGGAACAATTACAATAACTATCCCAGAAAACATTGAATTAGAAATGTTAAAAGTAGATGCAGGGGCAGGTTCACTAGAGATAATTGAAATAAATTCAATAAAATTAGATGTAAATCAAGGGGCAGGAGTTATTTTAATCAAGGATTCTAATTTCTCTAATACATCAATTGATGGTGGAGCAGGAAAAATGACGATTACTAATTCAATATTAAATAATTTGGATCTTGACTCTGGTGTAGGTGAAGTAACACTAAATGCTAAAATAGCTGGAGATAGTGAAATAGATTGCGGTGTAGGAGAACTTAATGTTACTTTACTAGGTAATGAAGAAGATTACCAGGTAAAAGTAGAAAAAGGTATTGGAAGCATAAATCTAAATAACAAAGATATTGATTCAGGAATATATGGAGAAGGGCATAATAAAATTGATATTGAAGGAGGAATAGGCTCTATAAAAATCAATTTTAAAAGCAATTCATTTTAATAAAATACAGGTACTATAGATATATAGTACTTTTTAATTTGTAAATAAAAAGAAAAAGTGTTATTCTTTTACTGTAGTATATTGATGGAGGATTTATGAAAAAAATAATGATTGTATGTTCAACAAGTTTTTATAATTATGTTGATGAAATTAACAACAAACTAAAGGAATATGGATATGATACGGTACTTCCAAATTGCTATGATGCACCAGTAACAAATGAAGATA
>JAGALD010000110.1 GCA_017625395.1 Bacilli bacterium
AACAGGAGCAACAGGTCCAACAGGAGCAACAGGCCCAACAGGAGCAACAGGTCCAACAGGAGAACTCCCAACACTGACAATTGGAATAGTAACAACAGGTGACCCTGGAACTGAAGCAGATGCATCAATAACTGGAACCTCTCCAAATTTTATACTTAACCTAATTATTCCACAAGGCCCAACAGGCCCAACAGGTCCAACAGGTCCAACAGGAGCAACAGGTCCAACAGGTCCAACAGGTCCAACAGTGGCAGATACATAAACGCTAACTTTATAAAATTCTATTCATAATGAATAGAATTTTTTATTTTATTTACAAAATAATACACGATAAAAAAAGAAACCATAGATAATAAAAACATATATTAGTTTAGAGGTGTTTAAATGGAAAAAAAATATAAAGTTTGTGTTTATGCAATTTGTAAAAATGAAGAGAAATTTGTTGATAGATGGGTAGAATCTATGAGCGAGGCAGATGAAATTTATGTTCTTGATACTGGATCAGATGATAATACTGTTGAAAAATTAAAGGAAAGAGGAGTAAATGTTGTTACTGAAATAATTTCTCCCTGGAGATTTGACGTTGCAAGAAATAAATCTTTAGAGCTTGTACCAAAAGATTATGATATTTGTGTCTGCACAGATTTAGATGAAATTTTTGAAAAAGGATGGAGAGATAAATTAGAACAATTATGGAAAACTGACACTACAAGACTTGCATATAACTATAATTGGAGCCTTGATAAAAATAATAAACCAATTGTAAATTTTTATATAGAAAAAATTCATAATAGAAATGATTACAAATGGACACATCCAGTACACGAAGTATTAACATATATTGGACCAAAAAGAGAAAATAAAATAACCACAGATGAAATTATTCTTAATCATCACCCAGATCTAACAAAATCTAGAAGTAATTATTTATCATTATTAGAATTATCAGTTAAAGAAAGCCCGGAAGATGACCGAAATATGCACTATTTAGGAAGAGAATATATGTATTACGGTAAATGGAATGAGTCAATTGATACTCTAATTAAACATTTATCATTACCATCTGCTACATGGAAAGACGAACGATGTGCATCAATGAGATTTATAGCAAGGTGTTATAAGAAAATGAATCGTTATGAAGAGGCCCAACTATGGCTTAATAAAGCAATCGAGGAATCACCATATCTAAGGGACTCCTATATAGAAATGGCACTATTACAATATGAACTATCAAATTGGAAAAAGACAATACATTATTGTAAAGAAGCCTTAAAAATAGAAAATCACGCCAAAAGTTATATAAATGAGCCATTTAGTTGGAACGAAACACCATACGATTTATTAGCAATAGCATATTATCATTTAAAAGAAAAAAAACAAGCTATCTGCAACATTGATAAAGCAATAGAAATAAATCCCACTAATGAAAGATTAATAAATAATAAGAAAATTATCGAAAGTGATTTGTAAAAAGCAAATTACTTTTTTCATAATATTAAATTAAATGAAATAAATTTATCAATATAAGACTTAATTAATTTGATTATTGAATTAAGCTGGTGTATAATTAAAGTACTGGAGTGTGTTAAGATGGATTATATAAAAAAACATAAATTAACAGCCTTTATATTACTTGTTTTTATTGTAGTAGTAGGCTTTGGATATTTTGTATACAATATGTTTATAGGTAGTAGTGGTATGCCTGTTTATGGTAATAGACTCGATGGAAAAGATGAAGTTCCAATAACAGAAGACCAATATACAAAAATAGTAGATGAGCTAAGTAACGAATCTATCGTTTTAGAAGTTGCCAAACCAACACTAAGAGGAAAAATATTAAGTGTAATAATCACAATAGGAGATTCAACTGCAACTGCAAAAGCCAAAGAATTAGCAACTAAAGTTTCTAATGTTTTAACTGAAGAACAAAATAACTTTTATGATATAGAAATATTTATAACAAAATATTATCATTGTTCATTAGAAGTTACTGGATTAATGGATGAAGAAGGAAACTTCACAAATGATGTAACAGTAAAATTCTCTGATGATTTATCGCTTAATAAACATGTAACTAATTATGGATTATCAGATCAAAAAACAGTAGATTACAACAATAAACAAGAATATACAATAACAGAAGATGGAACATATGTAATTTATGGATATACAAAAGATAAAGTTGGAGAAAGAACTTGTAATATAAAAGTAGTAAGAAAAGCAAGTGATGCTGCTACAACGGAAGAAACAATTGATTCAGTTCTATCAGAATCATTCCCAATAATTGGGTATAAAAGAAAAGCTACTAACAACTTTGTATGGACTAAAGACAGATAAGAGTAGGTGAAAAAATGAAATTAAAAAAAACATGGATTATAGCAATACCAGTATTAGTTGCACTACTAGTATTTGGTGGATTATATTACTATTTTAATAAAGAAGATCAAAATTCGTTTACAATATCAGAAAACAAATGGATAAAAGAAAACCTAACAACAATAATAGATTTTGATATTTTAAATGATTATCCTGTATTTGGAGAAAACGGAATCTTTCGTTCATTCATCAATAAATTTAGTGAAGATACTGGATTTGAATTTAATATAATACCATACTTAAAAGAAAGTAAAATTACATCTACTGGATATAGATTTCGTATCTTAAATAATCAAGATAAACTTGGTAAGAATGATTTATTATTACAAGAAGATGTATATGTGTTAATTGGAAAAGATGCAGGAAGAGTAAACAACATAGATGAACTAGGTGCAAAAACAATTGGTATTTTGGTAAATGATTCAGATGAAATAATTTATTACTTAAAAGGTTCAACCCAAATAAAGTATAAAACATATGAAGACTCTGAAAAAATGTTTAAAGATTATGATAGTAAAGTAGTTGATATGATAATAATACCAAATACAATGTACTTAAATAAAACCTTATTAACAGAGTCATACAACATAAAATATGTATTCACAGAAATAAGTAAAAAAATAGTCTTAACATTAGCAGATAATGAGAATAATGAAAAGATGAATAATATAGTTAGAAAATATTTTAACAACTGGAAAGAAAACTATTATGTAGAAACCTATAACAAAAATCTATTAAATTATTATATTGAAAAAGCAAATATAAATGATAAAGATAAAACAGAATTTCTAACTAGAACATACACATATGGATATGTAGAAAATTATCCATACGAAGTTAAAGAACAAAAAACATTTTCAGGAATAGCAGCTGAGTATATTAATAGAATGTCTCGTCTTGCAAATTCTAACTTCATTGATTTTAAAGAATATAAATCAATTGAAACATTAAAAAAAGCTATAGATAAAGGTGAAGTAGATATATATTTTAATTATTATGATTATGAAAATGAAAATTATAAGGCGACAATTTCACCATTTATAGAAAAATATGTTGTGTTAGCAAGAACAAAAGATAAATATGTTATAAATAGTTTTGAAGCAATGAAAGGTCAAAAAGTATCAATTATAGCAGGAAATTCAATTTATAACTATTTTAAGGACAATTCCAAAGCATTACTAGTTCCTTTCGAAGATTTTGATTCTTTAGTTGATGAAAGCAAAAATAATCTAATTGTAGTAGATAAAGAAATATACTCATACTACAAAAATTCTGATTTAAAAAATTATGAAGTGTTGTATGAATCAACAATAACAAATGATTACAATTTTATGGTTAAAAATGATGAAGAAAATACAGTTTTCCATAAAATATTTGACTATATTATAGGAACTAATTCTTATTACAATTATAGAAATGCTGGGCTTAATAGTCTTAACTTATCGTTAATAGAAAAAAGTACATTTGAAGAATTATATATAGTATTACTAACAATAATTCTATTACCTATAATAGTATTAATTACATTATATATTGTCTTAAAAAATGGAAAGAAAATAAAACAAGTAAAAAAAGAAGAAAGAAGAAAATATACAGATATGTTAACTTCTTTAAAGAACAGAAATTATTTAAACAGAAATATGAAAATATGGAATGAAAGTCAAAAATATCCACAAGCTATAATTGCAATAGACTTAAATAATGTAAAATATGTTAATGATAATTATGGTTATGAACAAGGAGATAAACTGATTGTAGGAGCTGCAAGTATTTTAATAAACACTCAATTAGAAAATAGTGAAATTATTAGAAGTGATGGTAATGAATTCTTAATATACTTAGTTGGATACAGTGAACAACAAATTTCAACATATTCTAAAAAGTTAACTAAAGAATTTAAAAATTTACCATATGGATTTGGAGCAGCAGTTGGTTACAGTATGATTATTGATGAAATCAAAACTGTCGATGACGCAATAAATGAAGCAACATTAGAAATGAGAAAAGATAAAGAAGAATACAAGTAAAGTGTGATTATATGAAATTAAAGCAAAAAGTTAAAAAATTTTTTCAACATTTGTATAAAAACATTAATAGGCCAGAGATGGGGGTATTACCTGGGCATCTGGCCTTTTACTTTATGATGATGCTGATTCCTTTATTAACATTGTTAGGATCACTTCTTTCAAACATAGAGTTAGTTTCAGCATCAATTACAGATGTAATATATGAAAATCTACCAAACAACATAGCAGATATTGTAATTTCAATATCAAGACAAGAACCATCGGATATAAGTATTTGGGTTTTACTAATACCAAGTTTAATACTTGCATCTAACTGCACATATTCGATGATAATAACATCTAATTCAATTTACAAAGTTAAAAATTCAAATTATTTTCTTAATAGAATAAAAGCCTTTATGATGTTAGTGATTCTAATAGCAATTTTTATCTTCTTACTATTAGTTCCACCTTTTGGTAATATAATCTTTAAGATTATAGGAACGATAATCACAAATGCTAATATAGTAGATAATATCTATTATATAATGTTTAATTTATTAAAATATCCAATAACTTTTCTATTTGTTTTTATTGCTATAAAATTTTTATATATAATTGCGCCAAACAAAAAAATGGGAAGAAAAGTAGTAAATTATGGTGCATGGTTTACATCAATTATGTGGGTAATAGTAACAATCGGATACTCATATTACATTGAATACTTCTCTTCATATGAAAACTTTTATGGTGGAATTTCAAGTTTACTTTTCTTAATGCTATGGATTTATTTAATATCTTACATATTTGTATTGGGAATGGCATTAAATGCTTCAAAATATGAAGTACAAAAAGAAATTGAAACAGTAGAAAAGAAAGAACACGAAAAAGAAGAAAAGGAAAACGAAAACGTACAGAATTAGTGTACGTTTTTTTAGTAACTTCTTTAATTTGAAATTTTAAATATACTTTGTTATAATGATTACGCGAGGTACTACTATGAAAAAAGAAACTAATAAAAAAAGTAATATACTTTCTAAAATAAAAAAACAATATAATGATTTGAAAGATAATCCAAAAGAATTTTTGAAACAGATTCTACAAAGCATAAAACAATATTTACATGAAAATAAATTATTTTTTATTTTTGTTTTTATAAATGTACTAAATGCATTTTTATTACGACTATTTACTTTAGGGAGTACTGGAAATGTATTTGATATTAGAACCTTACTGGCAGACTTTGCATTTGTAACTATGCTAGGATCCTTATCATACTTAATGAGGAGAAAAGGAAAATTTTCATATTTATTTATTGTTACAATAATATTAACAGCAATATGTACAATTAATTCAGCATATTATACTTTCTATACATCATTTTCTTCAATTTCATTATTATCGACAGCAAAATTTATAACAGCAGTAGGTGATGCAGTAGTTGAAAATGTTTTACAACCCAAAGATTTAATTTATATTATTATGCCATGCGTATTGCTTTATTTTCATAATCACTATAAAAAGAATGGATATTATGAAAAAGTAAATTTTTTTAGTAGATCTAAAAAGAGATTTAAAAATACATTAATAGTTGGACTTGCCGCAGTAGCATTATTCGCAACTACATTAACAGGAACAGATATAGGAAGACTTGTAAAACAATGGAATCGTGAATATATTGTTATGCGATTTGGTATATATACATATCATGTCAATGATTTGATTAAAAGTATTGAACCTAAAGTAGTAGCACTGTTCGGATATGATAATGCGTTAAAACAATTTAAAGAATATTATACTTTAGAAAAACCTCAAATTAAAAATGAGTATACAAATATATTCCAAGGGAAAAATATAATAGCCATACACGCAGAAAGTATTCAAAATTTTGTTATAGGAATGAAATTTAATGGTATAGAAGTAACCCCAAACTTAAATAAACTAGCAGCAAATGGTATCTATTTTGATAACTTTTATACTCAAGTAAGTGTTGGTACAAGTAGTGATACAGAATTCACTTTAAATACATCATTAATGCCTGCTAATATCGGAACAGCATTTGGAAATTATTTTGATAAAGAATATGTATCTATTCCCAAATTATTAAAAGAAAAAGGATATTATACCTTTGCAATGCATGGAAATAATGCAGATTATTGGAATAGAAGAGTGATGCATGCAAATTTAGGATATGATAGATTATATGGAAAATCTGATTATAATATTGATGAAGTAATAGGTCTTGGTTTATCAGATGTATCATTCTTTAAACAATCAGTAGAAAAGTTAGTAGAAATAAATAAAGAAAACGAAAAGTTTTATGGAACTTTTATAATGTTAACGAATCATACACCATTCTCAGACACAGACAAATATGGTGAATTTGCAGTTGATATTAAAGAAAAAGTACTAAATCCAGAAACAGGACTTGAAGAAGAAGTTGTATACCCTTATATGGAAGGAACAAAACTTGGTAACTATTTAAAATCTGTTCACTATGCAGATTATGCTTTAGGAATTTTCTTTGAAGAATTAGAAAAGAATGGTTTATTAGATAATACAGTAATTGTTTTATATGGTGACCATGATGCAAGACTTCCAGAACAAGATTACGTAAAATTATATAATTATGATAAATTGACAAATGGAATTTTATTAGAAGATGACCCAAATTATGTAGAATTTAATGAATATAATTATGAATTAAATAGAAAAGTTCCACTAATAATTTGGTCAAAAACACAAAAAACAGTATCAGGTGAAGAGAAAAAACTTACTCCACAAAAAATATCTAATGTAATGGGAATGTATGATGTAATGCCAACGCTAGGAAACATGTTTGGTTTTTCAAACGAATATGCATTAGGTCATGATATCTTCACTATAAAAGAAAATAATATTGTAGTATTCCCAACAGGAAATTGGTTAACAAATAAAATGTATTATAATAGTCAACAAGATGAATCATACATAATTAATAATGCAATAATTAGTCAAGAGTATATAACACAAAATAGTGAATATGCAGATAAATTATTGTCAGTATCAAATGACATATTAGTATTTGACTTAATAAGAAATTCAAAAGAAGAAACAGTAAACGAAACAGATATAATTAAGGGGAACTAGTATATGAAAAAAAGAATAATAATAGCTACATTAATAGCAGTATTACTTACAATAGGAGGAATAATTTTATATCTTGATCCATTTAAAGAAGAAACAAAACCTGAGATAGTAGAAGTAAAAGCTATTGATAACATTGGGAAATTTGGCTATGTACTTTATGAAAATAAAACAGAGGTATATAAAGAATATTTTAATACACTAAAAGATACATTAAATCAAGAAGTAATAGATGAAAAAAAATATGCCGAATTACTTGCCGAATTATTTGTAATTGATTTTTATACTTTGAATAATAAAACATCAAATACAGATATTGGTGGAATTGAATTTATTCATAAGGAAGCAAAAGATACTTTCATACTAGCAGCAAAAGATACAATATATAAATATGTAGAAAGTAATGTTTACGGTGATAGAAAACAAAAATTACCAGAAGTTGCTACAGTAACATTAAAAAATATAACGAATGAAAAATTTACTGGAGAAAAAGTAAGTGATGATAATTGTTATAAAGTAGAAATGACTTTAACTTATAAAGAAGATATGGGATATCCTACAACTGTTACAACAACACTAGTACATGGTGGAGAAAAATTATATATTGTTGAAGTAAAATAGGTATAAAAAGTATAATACCTATTTTTTAAAATTTAGAGGTGAATATGGAAAGAGTAATAATGATTAAATATGGTGAGTTAACTACCAAAAAAGGAAATAGAAATTTCTTTGTAAAAGAACTATACAAAAGTATAATGAATAAGCTAGATGGCTATAATGTAAATATATTTAAAGATTTATCTAGGATGTATATTGAATTTGATAATAATGACTTAGATAAAATCTTAAAAAGAATAAATAATATTTTTGGAATACATGAATATTTAGTTGCATATAAAGTAAAAACAAGTGAAGAAACAATAAAAGAGACTGTTTTGGATATAATAAAAAATGAAAAGTTTGATACATTTAAAGTAGAGACAAAAAGAAGTTACAAAGAGTTTCCAATTCAAAGTGTTGAATTTTCGAGAATAATTGGTGGATTAATTTTAAAAAATACTGAATCAAAAAAAGTAGATGTACATAATCCAGATATGCTTCTAAATATTGAAATAAGAAAAGATTATACATATTTATATACTAACTATTACTATGGACTAGGAGGATATCCTAACAATACCTTAGGAAAAGGCTTGGTAATGTTAAGTGGTGGAATTGATTCTCCAGTTGCTGCATATCTTGCCATGAAACGTGGAGTACATGTTGAAGCAGTATATTTTGAAGCAATACCACATACTAGCTTAGAAGCAAGAAATAAGGTTATTAAGCTATGCGAAAAATTAGCAAAATATACTCATAATGTAAAACTTCACATAATACCATTTACTGAAATTCAAGAAGCAATTTATAAGACTGCAGATGAAGAATATGTAATTACTATAATGAGAAGAATGATGTATAGAATTGCAGAACGTCTTGCAAAAAGAAGAAAGTGTTTGGCATTAGTAAATGGTGAATCTATTGGACAAGTAGCAAGTCAAACTCTAACTAGCATGAGTGTTATAAATAATGTAACAAATATGCCAATAATAAGACCAGTAGCATGTCTTGATAAATTAGAAATAATAGATATATCTAAAAAAATAGATACATATGATATAAGTATTTTACCATTTGAAGACTGCTGTACTGTATTTGTTCCTAAACATCCTGTTATAAATCCAGTATTAGATTTATGTATTGAAATGGAAAAAAGATTTGATTATGAAGAAATGATAAAAAAGACAATGAGTAATATAAACACATTAACAATAACTGAAAATGATAAAACAGAATTTGATGATTTATTATAGGAAAAAATTTCCAATCTAATTAATGTATGATTTGTTAAATTTTTCACATCATAGTAATGTAGGAGGTGAAAGAAATGACAAACAACAGTAACAAAGACGCAATGAAAATGAGAGTTCCTGGTGCTAAACAAGCTATCGATAAAATGAAATATGAAATAGCTAACGAATTTGGAGTTAATTTAGGACCAGATGCTACTTCAAGAGCTAACGGATCAGTTGGTGGAGAAATCACTAAAAGATTAGTTCGTCAAGGAATGAATCAATTAGGTGGAAGTGCAAACAACAATTTCTAATTAATAAAAACATAGATTAAGAGTAGAGACCGGTATCTGCTCTTTTTTTATTTTAAGATAATATAAAGTAATTTAATATTCACAAATTAGATAATATTTGATAAAATATTGATATTGAAAAGAGGGATATTATATGAAAATTATGTCAATTAATGCCGGAAGTAGTTCATTAAAATTTTCATTATTTGATATGACTACTGAAGAAGTGTTAATTTCAGGATTATTTGAAAGAATTGGTATAGAAGCAAGTTGCTATACTCTAAAATACAAAGGAGATAAAATAAAAGTAGAAACTGATTTACCAGATCATTCTGTAGCAGTAAAAATCTTACTTGAAAAACTAATTGAATTAGAAGTTATTTCTACATTAGAAGAAATTGAAGGTGTAGGACATAGAATAGTTCATGGTGGAGATAAATATACTGAATCAGTTATGGTAACAGATGAAGTTGTTGATGATATTATTAGATTTAGTGATTTTGCACCACTTCATAATCCAGCACATGCTATATGTATAAAAGCATTTAGAGAAGTTTTACCAAAAACTCCAATGGTTGTTGTATTTGATACGGCATTCCATCAAACAATTGAAAAATCTAGATTCTTATATCCAGTTCCATATAGTTGGTATGAAAATTATCACGTAAGAAAATATGGAGCACATGGAACATCACATAGATATATTGCAACAAAAGTTGCTGAAGAATTAGGAAGAGATGATTTAAGTATTATTTCATGTCACCTTGGAAACGGTGGAAGTATAACAGCTATAAAAAATGGAAAATGCGTTGATACTTCAATGGGATTTACACCACATGCTGGTATTATGATGGGAACTAGAAGTGGAGATATAGATGTTTCTATCGTTCCATATGTAATGGAAAAAGAAGGAAAAAGCGCTAGTGAAATAATGAATGACTTAAATAAAAAGTCTGGATTCTTAGGAATAAGTGAATTAAGTAGTGACTCTAGAGATATTGAAGATGGTATCAAAGAAGGAAATGAAAAATGTATCTTAGCTGAAGAAATGTTTGTAAACTCAGTTGTAAAATACATTGCACAATACTATGTATTGCTAGGTAAAGTTGACGCTATTTGTTTTACAGCAGGAATTGGTGAAAATAGTGTTGATGCAAGATTAGAAATTGTAGAAAAACTTGCATGTCTAGGAATTAAATTGGACATTGAAAAGAACAATGTAAGAGGAAAGTTTGCTAAGATAAGTTCTGATGATTCAACAGTAGAAATGTATGTTGTTCCTACTAATGAAGAATTAATGATTGCAAAAGATACAATGGATATTATTAATAAATAGATAGGATGTTAAAATGTTAGAAAATATTTATAATAAAATAAAGGAATATAGTACTATCGTAATTGCAAGGCACATTGGAGTAGACCCAGATGCCTTAGGTTCTCAATTTTCTTTAAAAAGATCAATTGAAAAAACGTTCCCAGAAAAAAAAGTATATGCAGTTGGAAGTAAAAGCTCAAAATATAACTATTTTCCAAAATTAGATAAATATGATAACAAAGAAGAAAATGTACTATTAATAGTAGTTGATACACCAGATAAAAAAAGAGTAGATATTGCAAATATTGATACATATAAAGAAATCTGTAAAATAGATCATCATCCTTTTATCGAAACATTTGGGGAATTTGAGTATATTAATACGACAGCAAGTAGTGCGTCAGAACTAGTCCTTGAATTTCTAGAAAAAAATAATATGGAAATTGATCAAGAAATAGCAAGCTATATATTTATGGGAATTGTATCAGATACTAATAGATTTCTTTTTAATACAACCCATGTAACTTTTGAAATTATGCACAATCTTGTGGAAAAATATAATTTAAATGTTGAAGAATTGTATCAAAATCTATTTATGAGACCACTTAGTGAAATAAGATTTCAAGGTTATATTTCAGAAAATATGAAAGTAACTGAAAATGGACTAGGATATGTTATCCTAACAAATGATATAATGATGAAGTACGGTGTCGATGCAAGTTCTGCAGGTAATATGATAAATAATTTTAATAATATAGAAGAAGTTATTGTATGGGCTACTATATCTGAAGATGTAAAGAATAATTTGATGAAATTAAATATTAGATCACGTGGCCCAATAATAAATACAGTTGCAGAAAAATACAACGGTGGAGGACATAAGTTTGCAAGTGGCGCAAGAGTACCAACAATGGATGAAGCATTAATGTTAATAGAAGATTTAGATGTTCTTTGCAGAGAATATCTAGAGAAAGAAGGTATTTAATATGAATTTTGATGATGTTGACTTAACAATAAGTGCAGTTAGAAGAAGCCAATATCCAGACGATAACTTACCAGAGTTTGTAATGCTAGGAAGAAGTAACGTTGGGAAAAGTAGTTTTATGAATACCCTTGTAAATAGAAAAAATCTTGCTAGAATATCATCAAAGCCAGGGAAAACAAGTACAATCAACTTCTATAATGTAGATAAAAAGTTCTACTTAGTAGATGTTCCTGGATATGGATATGCAGATACAAGTAAAGAAGAAATAAGAAAATTTGGTCTTATGGTAGAAGAATACCTAGAAAAAAGAGAAACATTAAAACGAGTATTCTTATTAATTGATTTTAGACATAAACCAACAAATGATGATGTAATAATGTATAACTTTCTAAAGTATTATCAAATACCAGTTACTATAGTAGCAACTAAAGCTGATAAAGTAAGTTCAAAAGAAAAAGAAAAGAACTTAAAAATTGCTAAAGAAACATTAGATATAGTAGTAGGAGATAATCTAGTACTTTTCTCAAGTATAAGTAAATTAGGAAGAGAAGAAGTTCTTACAATCATTCAAAATATTGTAAATAGCAAATAAACTATAACAGAAATGTTATAGTTTTCTCTTTATAATAGAAATTACATTAATTAGAAAAAAGCATATTATAAATTAGGTGACGCGAATGAAATTTTCTATTATAGATGATAATAATTTTTCAATATATGCAAATAATAAATATTTAAAGGATAATAAAGAAAAAGAAGAAGAATTATATGAGACACTAAAAAAAGTATTAATTTCAATTAGAAAAAAATATGCATTTGATATATATGGTTTTTATGAAGTAAATATTTATAGTATAGAAAATATAGGAACACTTTTAAATTTTTATAGAAAAGATGATGATAACTTCATATACAAAACAATAGACTTAAAAATAATAAAAAATCCAAGTGAAGATGTATATTTAAAATTTGCTGATTATTATATAATAGAAAAATATAAAAATATCAGGTATAAAGAAGGTTTCTATTATTTAAAAGCAAAAGATATAAAAAAAGATGATGTTTTAAAATTAATAGAATTCTTTGAAATAATAATTGACGATAGCCTTAAAGTAATTTCATACATATAGTCTTTCTTATTTTAAAGTTTTTTGTTATAATATAGAGGAATTGAGGTGGTATTATGAAATTACCAGTAGTAGCATTAGTAGGAAGACCAAATGTTGGTAAAAGTACAATCTTTAATAAATTAGTGGGAGAAAAAATATCTATAATTGAAGATACTCCAGGTGTAACAAGAGATAGAATTTATAGCGAAGCAAGCTATAAAGATTATAAATATAGTGTAATTGATACAGGGGGAATAGATGCATCTAGTGAACAATTTAATGATGTAATTAAGGTGCAAGCATCAATTGCAATAGATGAAGCAGATGTTGTTTTATTTATTGTAGATGGAAAAGAAGGCTTAACTACAAACGATTTTATAGTAAGAGATATGCTAAGATCTAGTGGAAAAAATGTAGTAGTAGTAATAAATAAAATAGATAATAAAAAAACACAAGATAATATCTATGATTTTTATGAACTAGGATTTGATACATATGTGCAAGTAAGTGGAGAACATGGTATTGGTTTCTTTGAATTACAAGATGAAATAGTGAAGTTTTTTCCTAAAAAAGATTATAATCAAGAAGATAAAAGATTAAAATTCTCTTTAATTGGAAGACCAAATGTTGGAAAAAGTAGTTTAATTAATGCATTACTAAATGAAGAAAGAGTAATTGTAAGTGATGTTGCAGGAACTACAAGAGATGCAATTGATACTGTCATGAGATATAACGAAGAAGAATTTGTTGTGATTGATACTGCAGGGATGAGAAAAAAAGGAAAAATTTACGAAAATATAGAAAAATATAGCCTTTTAAGAAGTATGAAAGCAATTGATAGAAGTGATATATGTTTATTAGTAATAAATGCAGAAGAAGGTATTATTGAACACGATAAACATATTGCAGGATATGTACTAGAAAAAGGAAAAGGATTAATCATTGTAGTAAATAAATGGGATAAAATAGATGAACCAAATATAAAAGAATATATAAAGAAAGTAAGAAGTGAATTCCAATTTTTAAGTTATGTTCCAATTGTATTTGTTTCTGCGTTAACAAAGAAAAGAATTCATACCATTATGCCTGAAGTATTAAAAGTAAGTGAAAATATTAAAAGAGAAATTAATACAAGTGTATTAAACGATGTAATAAATGATGCTTATTTACTAAATATTCCGCCTTCATATAAAGGAAAAAGATTAAAAATATACTTTACAAATCAATCAGGAACAAAACCACCTAAATTTACTTTTCACGTAAATAACAAAGGTCTAGTACATTTCTCGTATGAAAGATATTTAGAAAATAAATTAAGAGAAAATTTTGAACTTGAAGGAACTCCAATAATTCTTCAATTCAAAAATAGGAGTGAATAATATGTGGTGGCCATTTAAAAAGAAAGTATATAATAAAAATGTTCTTGATGGGCTTTTAAAATCACAAGAAGTTTTAAACAAAAGATTTGCCATGAAAATGATGTCAAATGAAGAATATTTAAAAAAAGCAGAAAAGATTAATAAAGAAATTGAAAAATGTAAAAAAGAAATTGGATATGATTATTAAGGACTCAACTAAAGAGTCCTTTTTTAGTGCTCTATTTTGTTGACATAAAAAAAATAATAGTCTAAAATTAACTTATAATAATAATACCTGGATAAGCCAATAGGTATATTAATTTTAGGAGGTGGATTATGGCTTTAGATATCAGTAGTTTCAATCAAATAAAACAAGCAAGTGATTCATTAAACACTGCAAAAACAGATTATGAAACAGCAGTAGGTGAGTTAATTAAGGCAATTGACAATACTGTTAATGCTTGGCAAGGTGCCGATGCAGATCAATATAGAGCAAAAACAAAAGCAATTATTGAAGCACAATTAACTCCATTTAACAAAGTATTACAAACACAAGTTACATTTTTATCAACTGTTTCAGCATCATTAGCTAAGACACAAAAAGATATAGTAACAGCGCTTCAATAGGAAAGGAGAAATAACAATGGGTGAAGATGGAATGATTCAAATTACCGGTGTCAGTGGAACATCGGCAATAACTGAAGCTTTAAGTAAATTAAAAGCAGCAGGAACTGCTATAATTTCTGCTGGAACAACTGCAACAAACGCAGTAAATGGTGAAATGAAGGCAAACTTTACAAAAATATTTAATACAGGAAATTCAGCTGTATTTGTTAATGTAGAACAAGTTGTAAATAGTTTTATTTCAGCATATGAACAAGCAATGTCTAAATGGAGTGCTACAGAAACTGAAATTAATGATGCAATGGCAACAGCTCTTGCCGCAATAAATAATATTTCAAATGAGGCAGCTCCTACAATGGGAAATACACCATCAGCTGGAACACAAGCAGTATCATTTTAAGAATAAGTTCAATAAAAAAGAACTTTTTCCTAAGTTAATAAAAAATATTAATTTAGGAAAAGGTTTTTAATAATTTATCGTTAAAAAGGAGGTAAATTATGCCAAAAACATTAATCGTTAATTACACAAAACTTGACGAGTTTGGTGATAATCTTATTGAAAGTATCAAAGACATTGAAACTTGCCTTACAGAACTACAAACAGAAATAGATAGTTTAACTTCTTCTGCATGGCAAGGAACAGACAGCGCACAATATAAAACAAAAGTAAATAAAACGTTAGATAATTTAAGTAATATAAAATCTGATATAGAAAAATATGGAAAGTTTGCAAAATCAACAGTAGGAACATACAAGGGAATTGTAGCACGTGCTAAAAGTAAGCTAGGGTGATAATATGGCAGAAGATAGTATAAAAATCGATTACGCACAAGTAAGTGCAAAAGCAACATCAATTAGAAATATATTAGAAAGACTTAATAAAAAATTTACTACAATGAAAGAACAAGTGGCAAACATGAAAGATTCTTGGGATGGAGATGAAGCTGAAAGGTTTAAAACTAAACTAGAAAATTTTACTACTAATTTTGATAAATTCAGTAAAGAGATGGAATCATATGTTGTTTTTTTAGAGGGAGTATCTAGTACATATTCAAAACTTGAACAAGAAATTATAAATTCAACCTCTGCAGTTCAATAAAAAGGAATGATATTATGGCAGACAGTATAAAATTTGATTATAGCGAAGTAGATTCAACTTTAAATAAATTTAAAAGTACTAATGATACTTTAAATAATTCTTTTATTTCTAATAAGCAAATATTTGAATTAGATGATTTAATAGATTTATTTAATATAAACTATTTTAATAGTTTAAATACCTTCGTAAAAAATACCTATGACGAAAATGATAAATATATAACAGTAGGTCGTAGCTATTATGATGAGTTAATGGAAATGAATGGAAGCTATAATTACACTGAAGATGATCAATATAATGATAATAACAATAATGGAGGACCACCAACAGATACAGAAAATGTTGGTGATGTTGATAAGACATTAACAGAAGCAGAATTAACTGAAATAGAAGAGGGAGCTGTACCAACTATAGCAAATATTAATGGTGGGTCAAACGCTAGCGGTCTTTCAACAACACTCAAAGAAATTGCGGAAGCAGTACCTGTTATATCAGGATTTACTAATGCAACTTCAGAAGAACAATTAAATTTGTTAAAAGCATTAGCTGCTGGAGAACCAATTAATGGTATTGATTTGCCACCAGAAGCTAGAGAATTTTGTCTTAAATATCTTGAATCAATAACTGGAATGTCAATAGATGAACTATTATCAGGAAAAAATCCTGAAAAATTAGATGCTGCAATCAAATCATTAGCAATGGCATTACAAGTTATCCAACAAGCAAGTAATTTAACTCCAGAAGAACTTGAAATAGCAATGAGTGGTGAAGCAGAAGAAATAGCTAAATTAGGTAATGATGATAAAACAGGATTAATGATTTTGTTATTACAATTAATAAAAGAAAATGGCGGAATAGCAGGAATATATGAAAATCCAAAATTAATGGAACAACTAAAAGATATTGCCAAAATAGCAGAGTCACTGAATAATGTAGAAGATTTGACAGCGGCCCAAAAAGCTGATGTACTAAAAGGATTACTAGGAGATAACCCGACAATTAATGGAATAGAAGTACCACCCGAATTAAGGGATAAAATATTACAACAAATTCAAGGAGCAACCGGATTAACTTTAGAACAATTACTATCTGGAGAATATCCAAAAGAACTTGAAATAGCATTTGGAGAAATGTTGGGTATTATTAAATTATATGGTATCTTTGGATCAGTATCACAAGAAGATATGGAAAAATTTATGAATCATCTTTTAAATGGTCAATATCCAGAAGTATGTGGTATATCTGTTATAACAGCTAAAACAATGAAAGATTATTTATCTGCTATTGCAGAGGCAAACGGGATTACAGTAGAAGAACTCTTATCTGATTCAAAATATGCTGATTATCTAAAACAACAGTTATCAAATTTTGCAGCATCACAAGAAGAAGTAGCAAATATTTTAATGCTAGATGATAATTCTTTACAAGAATTCCTTTTAGGAATATATGATGGTGATAACGTAACAATAAATGGTGTTGCTATATCTGAAAATACTGCCAACATAATTAAGGTATATTTAAATAACTTAGCAACATCACTTGGTATAAGTGTAGAAACTCTTTTAACAGATCCAATGTATAAAGAAATTTTACGAAAAGCCATGAATGATTTAAATAAATATCTATCATTTGTTGATTTAATGACAATGATGGAAAGTGAAGAAATTCAAACAAGATTACTACAGATGGTTAATGGAGAAAGAGCAGGACTACTTGGGTTTACTAATGAAAACTTAACAGAGTTTAATAAAATCTTAGAAGATTTTGCAACAACTAATAATGTTACTAGAGAAGATTTATTGACAAATAAAGAACTTGCACAAACAACAGCAACCCTTCTAAGTAGTACTGATATAGGTAAAGAAATTTCCTTATTATTCCCAGATTATAATGATCAACAAAAACAAGAAGTGTTAAACAAAATTATGATTTCATGGAACGAAGATAATGAAAATAGAATAATGAATTTATTTGAGTATATAAATAATCAAAATGTTGAAACAGCAAGTGAAAATAAAACAGAATAAATAAAATAGGAGGGAAATATGGCAACATTTGTTAATAATAATGAAACAATCACCAAATATGAAAATACAATAACAAATAGTTTAGCAACACTTAAGAGTATAAAAACATCATATTCTGAGAGTATAACTACAGCAAATGGTCATATTTCCTCTATTGCATTTACAACATGGCAAGATGATGTTCAAGAGTCGTTCCAACTTAGAACCGATCAATTAAAAGAAGAAATGCGAAAGGTAGAAACTAGCGTTAATTCAGAGCATCTTCCACTTTTAATATCCAAATTAGAAAATTTACAAGAACAGTTAAGTACTTTAAAAAAAGCAAACAGTCAGTATAATAGCAGCAAGAAAAATTTAGCAACTGAAGAAGAAAAATTAAAAGCTGGAGATGCTAATGCACATATTGTGACACACTATGAAAGTGAATGTAAAAAATATAAAAATCAAATTAGTCAATTAGTTACAGAAATCAATTCAACGATAAGTACTATTTCATCCATTAATTTTGGAGTAGCAATTGAGTCTGGCGATGAAAATTCAAGTGGTGTAGATGCGATAACAGGTGCAAGTCCTTCTGAAGGAACTAGTTCAAATGACACAATAACTCAATATTATGATTCCGCAACAGGATGCACTGTTGCAGTAACAATGACAACAACAGAAGAAGATGGTAATATTGTACAAACACGAACCACAACGTATACAGATTCAAATGGAAATGTCACATACAGTGAAACTAGTGAGATAATAACGAACAAAGATGATCCAAGACAAGTTAAAGTAGTAGATGAAGAAGGAAATGTATATGAAACGACCGTTGACGAAAATGGTCAATTAGTAGAAGTTACCAAAAATACTGATAAAAATGGGAATACTACAACGGAAACATCTCCGATTGGAGAAACTTATTATACTATGACAGTAACAAATAATAGTACGGGAGAAACAACTACTCATACTATTAATACTGAATCTCCAGCTGATATGGCAATGTTCCGTATGTATTATGAAAATGCTAACATGGAAGCAGGAACTAAAGAAAGTAATGCTTTCGAAGGAAATCATCATTTTACTTTAGGAGAAACGCAATCTATAACTCTTGGAGGATACTTTAACAACCCAACTGTAACTGTAACATTTACTCCTAATGAATAAATAATAAAAGGAATCGGATTATGAATATATTTTATAAAAAGAATAATGAATTAACAGATAGTGAAATAGAAGTATTGTATCAACTATATTATGAAAATATTGCACCATACACTAAAACTTATGTAAATAGGAAAAACTTATCAACGCTACAACACAAAGAAGAATGGATGAATGCTATAAAAGAAAATAATTCTCTAGTTAGCATTTTATGTGTTGATAATAGTAGATTAGTTGGTTTTATATTATTATCTTTTTTACCTGAAGAAAACTATATAAACGAATTTCATATTTGTAGGGATTATCAAAATGATGGAATGACATTCAAAAATCTAGTAAAATATTGTTTTCAAATATCACAACCAAATAAAGATTTTTGTGGAAGAATTTGGAAAGAGAACAAAGAAGCCAAACAACTATTTTTGAAGTTAGGTGCAACCGGTGAAAATGGCAAATACCGTCTAAAGTACAATAAAGCTTTAGAATTAATTAATAATTTATAAAGAGCATAAAAAAAACTCTTGCATATAATTATGTAGGAGGTTTTTTAATGTTTGGTGATTCTTTTTTTAAGAAAGTCGAAAGTAAAACAAAAGTAGATAAAGAAACTATATTGTCTTTAGCTAAAAAACTTCAAAATTCAAATATGAAAGATGAAAATGTCTTAAATGAGTTAGTAGATGATATTTCAAATTTAACAGGAAAAGAAGTAAGTGAAGAAAGAAAAAAGAAAATTGTTGAAGCAATTGTTAATGATAAAGTTCCAAAAGATATAAATAATATGTTATAAAAATATCTTCAGGATGTTTTTTTATAAACCACAATATTATAGGTATTCTAAAATAATTTAATAAACTAAAAACTATTATTAAGTAATAATTTGACAAATAAAAATGTATATATTAAAATTCTATTATAGGAGGATACTTATGAATATTAGGGATAAAAAAAATATAATGATTGTTGCTATGTTAATAGCTATAACATTTATGTCAGCAGGATACGTTTTATTATCAGAACAATTAGATGTAAGAAATGCTATTACTTCTGTTAATCCAGTATGGGATGTTAAAATTTTATCTATAAGTAGTATAGAAACAGAAGGCTATGCACAAAGTATTCAAGAATCGATAGAAAATAAATATGTTGTTAATTTTAATTCTGAATTTCAAACGAATGGAGATAAAATAACTTATGTAATTAATGTAAGAAACGAAGGAACATTAGCAGCTAAGCTAAGTTCAATAATTATAAATCCAAAATATGAAAATGAATATCTTACATATACAGTAGAAGGTATTGAGGTAGGAGATAAGTTAAACATAGGAGAATCAAAAATGTTTACATTTACAATAGAATATAATAATGAAATCGACACTTTAGTAGATGAAACAATAATAGATGAAGTAAAATTAACTCTAGATTATACAAAATAATAAAAGTAATTTATACTAATAAATTACTTTTTTATTACTATAATTACTATAATATTTAAAGTAATAAAAAATACTAGTTTAGAAAATTAAAATAATATGATATAATTTAATATAGGAAGACTAGCATATATACAATATGCCTATAATTTTTACCAAAGAATAAACTAGGAGGTTTATATGAAAAAAAGTGAAAAAGAAGTACTAAGAAAATCTATAATAAGAAGCATATTATTAATATTGTCAGTAATATCAGTAATAATGGGGATGCTTATTACTATTGAAAGCTTAACAAATAACAAAGAAAAAAAAGAACAACTTGTAAATTATGAAACAAATGGAAAGATAAACTATACAATTAAATTATCAGAAAATGATTTTTATGATGAAAATGAAATAAAAAATAGTGCAGTGTTAAGTAAATATATTGAGTCAATTGCATTAAACTTTAGATACGAAATGTCTGCATCAAAACTTATAGATTCAACTGCAGTTTACAGTGGAAAAATAACCTTAGTAAACAATTATTATAATAATGAGAAAAAAGAAGTACTTTGGACAAAAGAATTTGATCTTATTCCAGAGACAACAATAACTGAAAAAGAAAAATCAATTGTAAGTTTTGAAAAAACATTAGATATTGATTACGATTATTACAATGAACTAGCTCAATACTTTGCAAATGAATCAGAAGAATTTACTGAACCATACTTAAAAGTTGAATTCTTAGTAGATAATGATTTAACTCTAGTTGACACCAAAAATAAATTTTACGATAATCACACAGTAACATTAATTATCCCACTATTAGAGAATGTTACATCAATAGAAAAAATTGGTGAATTCAGTGAACAAGAAGCCTTATATAATATATCAATTCTAGGTATAAATTATGTACAATTAGCAACAGGTATTTGTTTAATCTTTGTATCAGTTGCATTTATCTACACAGCAATAAAAATGTTCCTAGACATTAATAATATTTCTAAATATGTAATTGCAAGAAACAAAATATTAAAAAGATATGCCGATATAATAGCAGAAACATCAACAAAACCAGATTTTAAAGGTCTTGAAGTAATGGAAATAACAAATATGATTGACTTAGTAGATATTGAAGATGAATTAAGAATTCCAATTATATATTATGAAGCATACAAAGGAAGAGAATCATGGTTTATAATAAATCATAATGATAAAGTTTACAGATATATCTTAAAAAAGAAAAAGATGAAATAAAACAATTAAAAAGCAACATATAAAGTGTTGCTTTTAATATGATATAATAAAATAAAAAATAAGGAGAATTCTTATGCGTATTGGAATGTTTGACTCTGGAATAGGTGGTTTAACAGTATTAAAATCATTTCTTAAACACCATCCAAATAATGAATACATTTACTATGGTGACACATTAAATATGCCATACGGAGATAAAACAAAAGGGGAACTTTTAGAAAAATCAAAAAAAATAATAGAATTTTTACAGTCAAAAAATGTCGATATAATAGTAATAGCTTGCGGAACAGTAAGTTCAAATATCTATAATGAACTAAAAGAATTTTGTAAAGTTCCAATATATAATATTATTAGTGAAGTAAAAGATTATATATTAAAAAGAGAATATAAAAAAGTTCTAGTAATGGCAACATCTGCAACTGTTAGCACTCATGTTTTTAAAAATATGAATCAAGAGATAATTAATGAAGTGGCATGCCCAAAATTAGTTCCATTAATAGAAAATAACAAGCTTGACTTGTTAGATGAAGTATTAGATGAATACATAGATAAAAAAGAAGACTATGATGCAATTATTTTAGGATGCACTCATTACTCAATTATTAAAGAGAAAATAAAAAATAAGATGAATAGTAATATAGAAATAATTGAATTAGGAGAAATAGTTGCTAAAAATATTAATTAAAAGAAAGTAATAAAAATCTAGAATTATACTTTAGTAAAGAAATGCCAAATTTAAGTGATAATATAAATAAAATATTGTTGTTATAAGAAGAAACAAAAAATGTTTCTTTTTTTGAATATTTGTCTTATATATTCATAGAATTAATTGAATAGTTAAGGAAGGGGTATATATGGATAAAGAGGAAATTATAAAAAATATTGCTTTAAGAACTGGTGGGGATATATATTTAGGTGTTGTAGGAGCGGTTAGAACAGGAAAAAGTACCTTTATAAAAAAAGTTATTGAAACACTAGTAGTACCTAATATAAAGGATGAATATGAAAGGAAAAGGGCACTAGACGAAATTCCACAAAGTGCAAGTGGAAAAACAGTTATGACGATAGAGCCTAAATTTGTACCTAACACAGCTGCTAAAGTAAATATAGATGACTTTAGTTGCAATATAAGACTTATTGATTGTGTCGGTTATCTAATAAAAAATGCTAAAGGTGCAGAAGATGAAAATGGACCTAGAATGGTAAAATGTCCTTGG
>JAGALD010000021.1 GCA_017625395.1 Bacilli bacterium
AATAATAAAAAATTTAAGGATTATATAAATAAAAAAGAATATGGTAGTAAATCAAAAGATGCATTAGTTAGTATATTAAGTGCTAGTGATAATACTTATAAATCAATAACAGCCGTATTTGGTCAAAAAATGAATATATTTGATGATATAAATGTAGCTAATGTAACAAGTATAAGTGATTTTAAGTTTAACGAATTAGGAAAAGAACCTGTTGCTTTATATGTAATAGTTCCAGATGAAGATAAAACTTATTTCACCCTTGTTACTATTATTGTCGGATTATTATATAGAGATTTAGTAAAACTAGCTAATAGTACAGAAAAGAAAAAATTACCGTATGAAATTGACTTTATATTAGATGAATTTGCAAATTGTCCTCCACTTGCAGATATTGAAGCAATAGTTTCTGTTGCTAGATCAAGAGGTATGCATTTTCATTTTTTTATTCAATCTTTTTCTCAATTAGATAATGTATATGGTAAAGAAGTAGCACAAATTATTCTTGATAACTGTGGTTTAGTTTATTTAAAAACAAACACACAAGAAACAGCAGAAGCTATTTCTAAAAGATTAGGGAAGAAAACAATTGAATCTAATAGTGTAAGACAATCAATGTCTTTGATGAATTATAATGGTGATAGATCTACTAACTTAATTGGTAGAGATTTAATGACACCAGAAGAAGTCAAACAATTACATTATAAAACAATTATTTTTCCTATAATTGGTTTTCCTATATTCAGAAATACTATTTTATATAATAAATTTAGCTGTTATGAAACAGGTAAAGTTGAAAGGACAGCAAATCCATTGAAAAATTTATCATATACATATTTTACGGTTGAAAATATAAATCATGAAATGCCCAATAAAAAAAGAGGTATGACTAAAGATGAAAAAGAATATTATTCTCAATTAGAACTTGCTGATAAAGAAAATTTAAGACCAGTTGAATTAGTCATTGAAAAAATATTTAAAACAGATTACGATCTTAAATATAATATTGAAGCAAATCATAGAGTTCATATTAGTGTTAAGATTAACAGAGAACTAAAGCAAAGAGAAAAAACTTTATTAAATACAAAGATTAAATCAGAATTTTATCATACTGAAATAGAAGAAAAAGAAGAAAAAACAATTATTAATATATATAATGAAAATCCTAATTTAAGTTTAGGTTTAAGAAGTTAGTCATAAGGACTAACTTCTTTTTTTTTGCAATTTTTTGAAATAATCATAAAAAAAATAAATTTTATGGTAAAATAGATATAGAAAGTTTTTCTTGGTAAAGGAGTGGAATGATAATGAAAAAGAAAATATTTCTAAGCTTATTTATTCTTTTAGCATTATTTACTATTACAGGTTGTGGTGGTAATAAGTCAAATGATAGTGGAAATGTAAAAGATGTACAAGATGTAAAACAAAATGAAGGTAATGATACTAAAACATTATCTAAAGCAAATATAACTGAAACAGTTATATTAGATAAGGGAGGAATTAAAGTAACAGCAAAATCTATTTCTTATGATAACTGGAGTGGTCCTGAAATTAAGGTATTAATTGAAAATAACTCATCAGAAAATGTTACTATACAAGCAAGAAAATTTTCAATCAATGGTATTATGATGGATCCGACATTCTCTGCTGAGGTTAATGCAGGAAAGAAAGCTAATGATACTATTTCAATATTTAGTAGTGATTTGGAAGCAGCTCAAATTACTACTATTAAAGATATAGAGTTTGGATTAGATGTATTTAACTCAGATAGTTGGAATGATATTTTTAAACAAGAAGGAATTAAACTTGAAACAAATGCAAAAGATTATGTTCAAAAATACAATACTGATGGAAAGTTAGTTGTTGATCAAAATAATATTAAAATATATGTTCTTAAGAAAGATGATAAAGATAGTTTCTGGGGAGCAGATATATATGTATATATAGAAAATAATTCATCTCAAGATATTACTGTTCAAGCAAGAGATGTATCCATTGATGGTTTCATGATAGACCCAACATTCTCATCAGATGTATCCGCAGGAAAGAAAGCTTATGATACAATTACTTTCCATGAATCTGATTTAAAAGATAATGATATAACAGATATAAAAGAAATAGAATTGAAATTTGATGTATTTAATGCTGATAGTTGGAATGATATTTTTAAAACAGATACAAAAAAAATTAGTTTTTAATTAAACATAAAATAATGTTTGACAAATTATGACATTTTATGTATAATGAAACTGTTGTTAGCTACTGAAGTATTGTAGTAATGCAGTAAAGTAGTAAGTAGTATAGTAGTATTGTAGTAGAAGTATTGTAGTAATGCAGTAAAGTAGTATAGTAGTATTGTAGTATAGCTAACAACATGTAGTAGATCGTCTGCTAGTATAGGGACGATTTTTTTTTGACAAAAATTTACAAAAAAATATAAATTTCATAAAAATTATTTCCATAGAATTAATTTTAATGTATAATTATAGTTGAGAGATTATAATTTGGGAGTGTGAAGTTTATATGGCTATGATAAAATGTCCAAAATGTAATGAGGAAATATCAGATAAATCAACTAAGTGTGTTCATTGTGGTGAGGTTTTAGTAGAAGAACCAAAATTATTTTGTGAAGAATGTGGAACAGAACTAAAGAAAAATGCTAAAGTATGTCCAAAATGTGGTTGTCCTGTTTCTAAGGAAGAAAAAAATGTACCACAACAAGTTGAAGTTACAAAAGTAAAATTAGGTGGAGGAATAACTAAAAAAGCAATTATTATAGGAATTGTTTCTATTCTAGTTATTGTTGGAATTATCTTTGGTGTAGTAACTATTAATAAGAAGAATGAAGAAAGAAAAGCAAGAGAATTAAGTGAACAATATGAAGAAAATTTAAGTACTATAACATACAAAATGTTAAGTGGAGCTGCACAAGCTGAAGATTGTGGTAATAAAATTAAAAAAGTATGGTCTAATACAATTTGGGAAGATGATGATCCAGAAACAGATAAATATACTAAAAAGAATGGTGTATTTAATGATGATTTCAATGATTCTTTATCAACTTTATTTGCAGATCCAGATTTCATTAAAATTACTGCTGGTGTTGAACAAAATCAAACTGAAGTTAATAAGTTAATGAAAGATATGAAAAATCCCCCAGAAGAATGGGAAGATGCTTATAAAGATTTAAAAGATTATTATGATGATTATTTAACTCTTACTAATTTGTGTACAAATCCAAGTGGTAGTTTACAAACATATTCTTCTAACTTTAGTAATGCAGATACTGATACAGTTAATGGATACAACAAAATGAAGTCATATTTAGATTACTAATAAAATTAGTAATCTTTTTGTTTAGAGGGAGAGGATTTTTATGAAAAAAATATATTCGGTTTTAATTATATTATTGTGTGTGTTGTGTTTTACTGGTTGTGGAAGTAATAACGAAAAAAAATCAAATGAAAGTAAGTATGTAGATACTTATACTCATTCTGATTTGATTATTCATTCTGATTATGACAAAATTAATGATTTTTTAAATGGACTATTTAACGAACTTGATTTTGATGGAAAAATGAGATTAGCTAGTTCAAATGAAAGAGAAGATTATCTTACATTTGCATATATTAACGAGAAAGCAGATACAGTTTTTACATTCTATTTTGATAAAGATGAATCATTTATGTTTGTAAATATAATTTATGATAAATATAATGACGATTCAGTTGATTTATCTAAAGAAGTTATTAAATATTCAAAGTTTGGTTTTAGCACAACTGATTTATCTACTATAAGAAGTGTACTTACTTCTTCTTCGGCTACTGACGATACTACTGTTGGAAATTATATCGTTTCAAACTTATCAAGTGGTAATATGACTATTAAATCAAAAGAAAAGTATGGTAAAGAAGATAATAGTAAACAAGAAACACAATCTTCAAATAATAACACAAACAATAATAATACCTCAAATACTACTCAAAATAATAGTAATAAAAATAGTAACACAAACAATAATAATACAAATAATACAACAAATAATTCTACCAATAATAATACTCAAAATAATCAACAATCTTCAAATAATAATAGTGTTAGTTCTAGTAAACGAAATGCTTTAAGTAAAGCAAAATCTTATGTAAATGGTCAAGCATTTTCATATCAAGGATTGATAGATCAATTAAAATATCATGGATATTCTGATGAAGATGCTAAATATGGAGCTGATAATTGTGGAGCTAATTGGAACAATGAAGCATTAGAAAAGGCAAAATCTTATGTAAGTGGTCAAGCATTTTCATATCAAGGATTAATAGAACAATTGGAATATAATAAATTTACTCATGAACAAGCAATATATGGAGCTAATAATTGTGGAGCTAATTGGAACAATGAAGCATTAGAAAAGGCAAAATCTTATGTAAGTGGTCAAGCATTTTCATATCAAGGATTAATAGAACAATTGGAATATAATAAATTTACTCATGAACAAGCAGTATATGGAGCTAATAATTGTGGAGCCGATTGGAATGCTGAAGCATTAGAAAAAGCTCGTTCATATATGAGTATGGGTGGTTTTACAAAAAGTAGATTAATAAGTCAATTAGAGTATAATAAATTTACTCATGAACAAGCAGTATATGGAGCAGAACAAGCTGGTGCTACCGATTAGATACATCTAAATGATGTATTTTTTTATAAAGAAATGTCGATAAGACAATATTTTGTGATATAATTAATTACAAGAGGTGATACTATGGAGATTAACACAAGTGAAATGTTTGAAGATGTTATGAATAAAGTTAATGATTCCAACAATAATTCAATGGAAGAAAAAGTATTAACACCAGATGAATTTAATCAAAATTTTAATGAGATGGATAAGAGTGAAAAAGTTGATGATGAATTGGGATTATATTGCGAAGAAGAAGATTTGATTGAGGAATTAGAAGATGAATTTAGTTATCAAATTATTGAACGAGGTAAAGATTATTATAATTCAGGAAGCATAGTTTTATGCTGTAAGCATGATAATAAGTATTATGCAAAAGTTAGAGGAACTAATGATAAGCCATATATTGTTAGAGTTGAAATAACAGAAGATGGGGTTGATTATGATTGCACTTGTCCTTGTACTTATCCATGTAAGCATGAATATGCTGTTTTAATGGCTATTACAAATCAAGAATATTCTAACATTGAATTAAAACCTGAAATGAAAGAAAAAAAAGATACATTGCAAAATGTAATAAAACAAATTCCAGCTGACGAACTAAAAGAGTATTTGTTATCTCCTAAAGGTCAAGACTATGTTTGCTTTGAAATGGAGGCATTTGAAGAATATTTTAGAAAATATTATCCAAGCCAAAGTTATGAATATTATTATAATAATTTATATAATGCTTTAGCAGTAGATGGAGAGTATATTGAATTAATTGATACATATATTGATAAAATAAGACAATATATTTCAAACAAAGAATTTGAAGAAAGTTTTAAAATATTTAGAAGTATCATTAGTGCTTATAATGATACCAATACTTTAAATGTTGAACCATATATTGTTAGTCAGTTTCCTACTTTAGGAATGTTATTAAGAATCATTTTTAGAAAATGTGATGCAAGAACAAAACAAGACATTCGTAGCTGGATTATAGAATTAGAAAATGATAATTATTACAACAATTTATATTTAGAGGATATAGTTGTTATGATAAATTATAACAATTAAAAGCATTTGTGATAAAATGCTTTTTTTGTGAGGAATTTGACATTTATATGATATAATTATATATGAGCAGATAATGGGGAGATGATAGTATGAATAATAAAAAAGAGCAAGAAAGAGAAGAGTTACATAAGACTATATGGAAAATAGCAAATGAATTAAGAGGTTCAGTAGATGGTTGGGATTTTAAACAATATGTATTAGGATTGTTATTTTATAGATTTATTTCAGAAAATATTGAAAACTATGTTAATGAAAACCAAAGAAAAGCTGGAGAAAATGGATTTGAATATAGAAACTTATCTGACGAAGATGCTTTAAATGGTAAATCACAAATACTAGAAGAAAAAGGCTTCTTTATTCTTCCTAGTGAATTATTTTGTAATGTAAGAAAGACAGCAAAGAATAATGATAACTTAAATGTAGTTATTGCTAATATATTTGATAATATTGAATCTTCTGCAAGAGGAACTGCATCTGAAGATGATGTTAAAGGTTTGTTTGATGATTTTGATGTTAAAGGAAATAAACTTGGTAATACAGTTGAAGAAAGAAACGAAAAACTTGCTAAGATGTTAGATGCTATTGGTGATCTTAAATTAGGAGATTATCAAGATAATACAATTGATACATTCGGAGATGCATACGAGTTTTTGATGACAATGTATGCTTCAAATGCTGGTAAATCTGGAGGAGAGTTTTTTACACCTCAAGAAGTAGGAGAACTATTAGCAAGAATAGTTATAATGGATAAAAAAGAAGTTAATAAAGTATATGATCCTGCTTGTGGATCTGGTGGACTACTTCTTAAATTTGCTAAGATATTAGGAAAAGAAAATGTTAAACAAGGTTTCTTTGGACAAGAAATAAATTTAACAACATATAACTTAGCAAGAATTAATATGTTCTTACATGATATTAACTATAATAATTTTAGTATAGTTAGAGAAGATACATTAATTCATCCAGCACATTGGGATGATGAACCATTTGATGCAATTGTTTCAAATCCTCCATATTCAATTAAATGGGCTGGTAAATCTAATCCAATTTTAATAAATGATGAAAGATATGCTCCTGCTGGTGTTTTAGCTCCAGAATCAAAAGCTGATTTAGCTTTTACAATGCATATGTTGTCATGGTTAAGCCCAAAAGGAACTGCTTCTATAGTTGAATTTCCTGGAGTGCTTTATAGAAGTGGAGCAGAACAAAAAATCAGACAATATATGGTAGATAATAACTTTGTAGATACAGTTATTCAATTACCACCTGATTTATTTTTTGGAACTGGTATTGCAACATGTATATTAGTTTTGAAAAAAAATAAATCAGATAATAATATATTATTTGTCGATGCATCTTCTGAGTGTGTAAGAACTACTAATAAAAATAAATTATCATCTGAGAATATAAATAACATAATTAATCTTTTAAAAAAGAGAGAAACTGTTGAAGATAAATCTTATTTAGCAACTTATGATGAGATAGTTTCTTTAGATTATAATTTATCAGTTAATTCATATTTGAAAGTTACATCTTTGCAAGAAGATATTGATATAAAACAATTAAACGAACAAATTAAAAGGATTGTTGAAAAAGAAAATGAAACTCGTAATGAATTGGATAAGATAATTAATGAATTGGAGTCTGATTATTATGAGTAAAATTGAAAAAATGCTAAAGGAAAAATGCCCTAAAGGTGTTGAATATAAAAAATTAGAAGATTTACTTGATTATATTCAACCATCAAAATATATAGTAAATGCTACAAATTATAATAATAATTTTGACATACCAGTTTTAACAGCTGGTCAAACATTTATTCTTGGTTATACAAATGAAAAAGAAAATGTTTTTCCTGCGAGTATTGAAAAACCAGTTATAATTTTTGATGATTTTACAACATCAAACCATTGGGTTGATTTTCCATTTAAAGTAAAGTCATCAGCAATGAAGATTTTGGTTCCAAAAACTCAAGATGTTTTTAGATATATTTATTATTGTATTAGTAATATAGATTATGTTCCAAAGGAACATTCACGACAATGGATACAAAATTATAGTCAATTTAAGATTCCAGTACCACCTAAAGAAATACAAGAAGAAATAGTAAGAATTCTTGATAAGATGAATACTGAACTAATATCATATCTTAATCAAGAACAAGAATTGAGAATAAAACAGTATGAATATTGGAAAAAAACTTTACTTGATATAAATCATGTTAAATACCCGATAAAAAAATTAGAAGATATTTGTTTTTATTCTAAAGATAGGATAAGTTTTAATGAATTAAATGAAAATAATTATATAAGTGTAGAAAATTTGTTACAAAATAAAAAAGGTAAAACATCAGCATCTCATGTTCCGACATCTGGTAATAGCACCAAATTCAATCCTGGAGATATTTTAATTGGAAATATAAGACCTTATTTAAAAAAAATTTGGCTAGCTGATTGTATTGGTGGAACAAATGGAGATGTTTTAGATATTAGAATTAAAGATAACAATATAATTAATAGTAAATATTTATTTTATGTGTTATCATCTGATGATTTTTTTGAATATGATAATTCTAATTCTAAAGGAGCAAAAATGCCTAGAGGGTCTAAAGATTTAGTAATGAAGTATAATATTTCATTACCTCCTATTCAAGAACAAGAAAAAATAACTAATATTTTAGATAGGTTTGAAAAATTGTTAAATGATATTGATAATGGTATTCCTGCAGAAATAGAGTTAAGAAAAAAACAGTATGAATATTATAGAAATAAATTATTAAGTTTTGAGGAGATGATAGTAAATGAGTAATATAAGCATGATGAGTGAAAATGATAATTCAACTGTATTAGCTGAATATCAAGGATTAAATAGAGTTGCTACTTACTATCAAAGTGAAGATGCTTTAGAACAAGAATTAATTAAAACTTTAGTAGAGCAAGGTTATGAAAGATTAACTATTAATTCTGAGGATGAATTAATTCTTAATTTAAGAAGACAATTAGAAAAACTTAATAATTATCAATTTACTGATGGCGAATGGGATTCATTCTTTACAAATATAATTGCTAATAAAAATGATTACATAATAGAAAAAACAAGATTAATTCAAGAAGATTATATTCAATCAATAACACTTGACAATGGTTCATTAAAGAATATTTATTTAATTGATAAAAATAATATTCATAATAATAATGTTCAAGTAATTAATCAATATGTAAATAATGATGGTAATTATGATAATAGATATGATGTAACTATTTTAGTTAATGGACTTCCTTTAGTTCATTGTGAATTAAAGAAAAGAGGTATTGATCTAAGAGAAGCTTTTAATCAAATAGAAAGATATCAAAGAGATTCATTCTGGGCTAGTAGTGGATTATATAATTTTGTTCAAATATTTGTTATAAGTAATGGAACACTAACAAAATATTATTCTAATACTACTAGAGAATTTCATATTAATAATCAAAAGAAAAAGAAGTCTAATTCATTTGAATTTACTTCTTACTGGGCAGATCAAAAGAATAATGGAATTACTGATTTAATTGATTTTGCTAAAACATTCTTAACTAAACACACATTATTAAATATTTTAACTAAATACTGTGTATTTACATCTGAAGAAGATTTATTAGTTATGCGACCATATCAAATAGTTGCTACTGAAAAAATCTTAAATAGAATTAATATTGCATATAACAATAAATTCTATGGAACAATTAAATCAGGTGGTTATATCTGGCATACAACAGGTTCAGGTAAAACATTAACATCATTTAAAACATCAATCTTAGCTAGCAAATTATCTTATGTTGATAAAGTATTATTTGTTGTAGATAGAAAAGATTTAGACTATCAAACTATGAAAGAATATGATAGATTTAAAGAAGGTTGTGCTAATAGTAATTCAAGTACAAAAGTATTAGAAGAACAATTAAATGATCCAAATGCTAGAATTATTATTACAACAATTCAAAAACTATCTGGATTTGTTAAAAAGAATATTGAATCAAATGTATATAACAAAGATGTAGTGTTTATATTTGATGAGTGTCATAGATCACAATTTGGTGAGATGCATTCAGCAATAATTAAGAAATTTAAAAAATACTATATATTTGGATTTACTGGAACACCAATTTTTCCAGAAAATGCTAGAACAATAAAAGGTATATCTGAAACTACTGAACAAGTATTTGGAGATAGATTACATACTTATACAATTGTAAATGCTATTGCTGATAAAAATGTATTACCTTTTAGATATGAATATGTTGGTAGAGTAGATATTAAAGAAGATGTAAAAGATGAAAAAGTATATTCTATTGATGAAGAAAAATTATTTGATAATAAATTTAGAATTTCAGCAATTACGGATTATATAATTAAACATTTTAGTACAAAAACTAAAACAAGTGAGTCTTATATTTATTCTACTTTAGATAATGTTGTAGAAGTAGCTAAAAAGCAAGATACACAAGAAAATAAATCTAAAAAGAGTATAAACGGATTTAACTCAATATTTGCTGTTTCAAGCATTAAAATGGCTAAAGAATACTATGAGGAATTTAAAACACAACAAAAAGAATTAGATACTAATTTAAAAATAGCTTTAATATATTCTTATGGTGTAAATGGTGAAGATGGGGTTATTGATGAAAATTCAGAAACTACTGAAGCATTAAGTACTGATGATAGAAAATTCTTAGATGATGCTATAAAAGATTACAATAAGATGTTTGGAACTTCTTATGATACTTCTTCAGAAAGATTTCAAAACTATTATAGAGATGTATCTCTAAGAATGAAGAATAGAGAAATTGATATATTAATAGTTGCTAATATGTTCTTAACTGGATTTGATGCTAAAACATTAAATACATTATGGGTAGATAAAAATCTTAAATGGCATGGATTAATACAAGCATTTTCAAGAACTAATAGAATATTAAATAGTGTAAAAACTTATGGTAATATTGTTTCATTTAGAAATCTTGAAGATAGATTAAATGAAGCTCTTGCAAAATTTGGTGATGAAAATGCCAGAGGTGTAGTATTATTAAAACCTTATGAAGATTATTTTAATGGATATAATGATGAAAATGGTAAAAAGTTTGAAGGATATAAAGAATTAGTAGAAAAAATGAAAGCCATGTTTAATCCTGGAGAATTACCATTAGGAGAATCTGCACAAAAGGAATATATAAAATTATATGGTGCTATCCTTAAAGTAACTAATATTCTATCTTCATTTGATCAATTTAAAGAAGATGAATTATTAACTGAAAGAGATAAACAAGATTATCATTCAATTTATATTGATCTTTACAATGAATTTAGAAATAAAGCAAAACACGATAAGAAAGATGTTACCGATGACATAGTATTTGAAATGGAATTGATTAAATCTATAGAAGTTAATATTGATTATATTTTAGGTTTAGTTAAAAAATATCATGAAAGTAACATGCAAGATAAAGAAATACTTATTACAATTAATAAAGCAATTATGTCTAGTCCAGATTTAAGAAATAAAAAAGATTTAATCTTAGCATTTATTGATTCATTAGATGCAAATTCTGATGTATATTCTGATTTTGAAGAGTTTATGAATAGTAAAAAGAAAGAAGAATTAGATAAGATTATTTCTGATGAAAATTTGAATAGTGAAGAAACATATAAGTTTATTAAAAAATCTTTTGAACAAGGTAGGGTAGAAACTAACGGAACAGAAATATCTGCTATGCTTCCTCCTATGTCAATGTTCTCAAAAGATAATAATAGGCAAATAAAAAAGAATACCGTAATTGATAAATTAATAGAATTCTTTAATAAGTTCTTTAGTATTACAAATAACAAAATGTAAAAAGGTGGATTACATATCCATCTTTTATTTTATTATTTCATAAATTGATATCTTGTGATTTAAACAAATGGTGTATAATGTAAGTGATGTTACTAGATATTTACCAGTTTCATAGCCACTATAAGTTGCTTGAGTAATCATGCATTCATCAGCAATCTGTTGTTGAGTTAATCCTAGTTTAATTCTGATACTTTTTAAATTAGCTCCAACAACTTTTATATTAAGTTTACCAACTTCTTTATAGTTGTTATTACTTCTACTTAATCCAGTGATATAATCTAATGAATATTTGTATAAATTAGAAAATCTGACTAGTTTAGGAAGTGGCATAGTATCATGATTATTTTCCCAACCAGCTACAGTTTTTCTAGATACACCAAAAACATATCCTAACTCGTCTTGAGTCATTTCTAATTCTTCTCTACAATATTTAAGATTATTATTTAACATCATATAAATCACCTTATATAATTTTCCCATTATTTTTAAAAATATTAACAAATCGCTGGGTTATTTTATAAATGCGTGATATAATTAATATATGTGATCAAAAGCAGTATCGTGATTACAAGAAACGAAAGGAGGATAATTATGTATTTAAGTTTTAAAGATTTAATGCTGTGTATTTTAAAAGGATTAATTGTTTCATCTATTGTTTTAGGTCTTGTCGCTTTAGGCATTTTAGATTATCATCTTGGTATAGGTTATTGTAATCTTTTAAATATTCCTAAGGATTTAGCTCTTACTATGGTTAGTCCTGGTATGGCTATTGAAGTTGGAATAGTATTATTTGTTTTTGAATTTGTAGCTTTATGTTTATTAGTAAAGCAATTAAAAAAAATTAAAATATTTGATAGATTTTGTGATTTTCTAAGTTTTGAAATTTAATACATTAATAGGAGCTTATTATGAAAGATGAACAAATTGGAAAATTTATTTCCAAATTAATGAAACAGCAAAAAATAAGTAGAGAAGAGTTGGCATCTAAGATTAATGTATCTTCTAAAAAAATTAAAAAATATGAGCAAGGCAATTTAAATGGTAATATTGATAAAGTATTCTTATTATGCGAAGAATTAAATGTTTCAATTAATCAATTAGTTATGGGCAAAAAAGAATTAACTAGAGAAGAATCAAATGAATCACTTATAAAAATACTAAATTATCAAGAAAAAAAGTCAAAGATATTATTTAAACTAATTTATCTAATACCTTTGTTCCTAATCATTTTATCTGTACCTATATTTATATTTTTACATGAAAATAGAGATCTGGCTTATGAACTAAATTCTGATACAAAAAATTTTAAGATAGAACATTTAATATTTCTTCGTGATAATGGGTTATATTATCTAATACCAGGACAATTAATAATTAAAAATTCTGAAATAACTAATGACAATATAACTGATGTTACCTTAATGGGTGGAGATAGATTAATATATAGATCTAATAGATATATAACTGAATCATCTACTGAAAGAAAAGGATATGATGAATTATTTCCGAAAGAAGTTGTTGATAATGTAGATAATTGGTATTATAAAATAACTTATTCTATAAATGGAGAAGAAAAAGTTGATATAATTAAATTTAATGTAGAAGATTTAACTAAGTAGAATTAATTATATGTATAACTTAAATTAAAAAATTATAAAATATTAATGGATATTGTTGAATAATTAAAAGTATTTGTTATAATACATAATACAAAATTAAATCGTTTGAGGTGAATTTATATGGTAATTGAAGATTATATAGATGTATTAATTAGTTGCTGTGGTAAATCAGATAAAGTAGATAAAGAAATTATAGATACTTATCAATCTCATTTTTTAAATGGAGATATAGGATTGATTTTTAATAAATATACTGAAGAAGAAAAGTATGAAGTATATATTTATATTAAAACAAAAGATAAAATCGCATCTCCATTACTATATATAACATCTGCTAATAAAAATGAGTTAGAATTATATTATAGCGAACTTTTAGAATTTATCAAAAATGATGAGCCAAAAAATATTATAAATCGTTGTATTATAAAGGATAAAAATTAAAAAAGATACCCAAAAGGATACCTAAAAAGACCCCAAAAGGACACTTGATTTTGGCAACCAGTATGATAAAATGTAGTAAAATGAAATAATTAGCTGAAAAGGTTAATTATTTTTTTTGAATTAATTGTCTTGCTTTTTTTAAAAAAAGTGCTATTATATAAAGCAATTAATGATTTTGTTTGGGATTGAAGGTGGTCTTTATGAGATTCGATCAACTTGATTTACAATTATCGTTATTATATCATTCAATTAAACATAAGGGCTTTCACCCTCAAATCCTAGTATGTAAGAAGAGCAGTATTATTTCTTAGTAAATTTTCTGCTCTTCTTTTCTTTAACATGGGGGAGGTCATTATGAAATTATTGAGTAATGAAGTAATCAAAAAGTATGATTACCAAAAAACAAGATCCAAAGTAAATGAATTTATGGAACAATTTGAAGAAAGTTACTTTAGATACATTAGTGTATTGCCACCGAGCATTACATCGCATCTTAGTGAAATCAAAGTACAAACAAGTATGTCATCAACATCAGCATTAGAAAGGTTTGTAATTAAGAAAATGGAATTAGAAGAAGAATTTATTAAAAATCTAGATTTAGTTCTTAAAATAGTTGATGATATGACCTATGAAGAACAGCATTATTATAAAGGCGTGTTTTTCTTGGGCAATTCTGAAAGTATGATAATGGAGGAATTACAATGTGCAGAAAAAAGATTAAGACATGTTAAAAAAAGCTGTATATTAAAACTTGCTTTAGCATTAGATAAAGCAGTATTAAAATAAATATAATAAAAATTACTACAATACTAATAATGAATAATGATCTAAACACATCTTATGATGTGTTTTTATTATGGGAGGATTTATGATAGGTAAGATTTTAGGAATTATATTTTTAATATTAATAGGATTATTTTGTATTTGTTCTTGCAAGGTTGCTGATTGGGCAGATCAAGAAATGGAAGAAGACTTAAAAAGGAGAGAACAAAATGAAAAAGAAAACATATAGAGCGATTATAGATAATGATGGTCATATTTCTACGATGATTGTCGGTGGTATAAGTAAAAAAACGGTTACAAAAGAATTAACTGATTTTTTTATTAAGACAAAACAAATAAAAGATTATAGAAAGTTTGAAGTACATTTAAAAGAAGTTATTTATATTAATGGAAAATATGAATCAGTTGAATAGGTGATATTGTGAAAAAAATGAAAAACAAATCAAAATTTAAAGTATTTTATTCAAATTTTATTAGAACAAAAGATACAGATAAACTATTTGAAAAATGTGCAGATTTAATAAGAATCAAACATCTTTTAGATGTTGGCTTAATTACATCAAATGAATATGAAAAAATTCGTAATGTTATTGGGTTTGTCGCAGATTTATAATTTCTTTTAATAGTTGATATGATTTGTTTAGAAAGAGGTGATTGTATGGCTGATGTTCAAATTATAAAGCCAAGTATTGATACCGAACATATTCAAAACTTTTCAAAGAAATCAAGAAAGAAAAAAGTTTGTGCTTATTGTAGAGTAAGTACTGATATGGAAGATCAAAGAACGAGTTACTATTCTCAGATAGATCATTATTCAACTTATATAAAAAAGAATAAAGATTGGGAATTTGCTGGTGTATATGCAGATGATGGAATAACTGGTACACAAATCAAAAAAAGAGATGAGTTTATCAGAATGTTAGATGATTGTAAAGCAGGAAAAATAGATATAATTATAGCGAAATCAATATCAAGATTTGCTAGAAATACTGTAGATACCTTAGAAACAGTGAGATTTTTAAGAGATTTAGATATTGATGTATATTTTGAAAAAGAAAACATTCATACATTAAATATGGATAGTGAAATGTTTTTGACTTTATATAGTGCATTTGCTCAAGCTGAAAGTGAATCAACTTCAATGAATGTTAAATTAGGGTATAGAGCAAAAATGAAACGAGGTGAACCATGTGGCTCAATTTCATGCTATGGTTATAATTATGACAAAAATACAAAGGAATTGACAATAAATGAAAAAGAGGCAAAAGTAGTAAAAAAAATATTTAAATATTATTTAAATGGTGATGGTTCAACTGTTATAGCTAGAAAATTAACAGAAGAAGGTATTCAAGCACCAGCAGGAGGAAATAAATGGCACCCTGGTGTAATAAAAGATATGTTAAGAAATGTGAAATATGTTGGTGATGTGTGTGGTCAAAAATTTTTTGTAGAAAATCCTATATCACATAAATTAATTAGAAATAGGGGTCAAAAACCAATGTATTATGCTAAAGGACATCATCTTGGAATTATAGACAGAGAGTCTTTTGATAAAGTACAACAAATATATCAATCGAGAAGTACTACTATTAAAGAAGGTAAAGAGTATTGTGAAAAATTTAGTTTGAGATACACTTTTAGCAGTATGATTTATTGTCAGCATTGTGGTAAGACTTATGTTAGAAGATATACAAAATATAAAAATAAAGATGGTGTAACACATGATCATGTTTACTGGGCTTGTTCTTCTAATGTAAAAAAAGTTGATTGTGGTAAGGCAGTTACAATTAGAGATGAAGAGTTAAAATCTTTATTTGTATCTTTGTTTAATAAGTTTTTAAATCAATCAAAAAATGATGATTTAATAAAAAAGATTAAAGATGTCATTTCAAAAGATAATAGTGAAGAAAAATTGCAACGATTAGAAAAAAAGATTTCACAAGTTAAAGACAAAATGTCAAAATTAATAGAACTGAATATTAATCAAGATATTAATAGTGAAGTATTTTCTTCTAAAAATCAAGAATTAAATACTGAACTTATTTCATTATCAAAAGAAAAAGAGCAGGTACTGAATAGCAAAAAATACATTCAAAAAGAAGAGAAAAGATTGAAGACAATAGAAAAAGAATTAGAAAAGTCATCAACTATATATAGATTTGATGATGAAGTATTTAAAAAATTAATTAGTAAGATAATAATTGGCGATTATGATGAAAATAATAATTATGATCCAAATGTAATAAAATTTGTTTTAAATATCAAAAATATTACATCAAATGATAGTATCAAATTTTTGTCATTAGAGTTGGATGAAAGGGTTTGTTAGGCCATTATCATGCAATAATTAAAAGGAGGATTATATGAGTGAAATAATAGACGAAAAGAAACTTTCAAATATAGAAGGTGGACTTTCTGTATCTGGAACATTAATAAATGCTTTTACTAGTGGTATTAAAATTGTACTAGAGGTTGGAAGAAGTTTTGGAACATCTTTAAGAAGAATTATTTCAGGAAATTTGTGTAGCATATGATAAAGAAATATGTTTTAGAAAATAAAAAAATAATTCTTGGTATAATTTTATCTCCATTTGCAATGTATATTTTTAATATTTTTGTAGTATTTTTATTTAATATAGGTACTTATTTTGGTACTTATCTTAGATATGTTTACACAAATTTTGCATGTTAAAGAGTCTTTTGACTCTTTTTTTTGACATCTGTTTTATATATAAGGTAAAATATAAATAGAATAGGAGAATTTATTATGGAAGAAAAAGAAAAAACAAAACCAAAATTAAAACAAAATACAACTAAAAAGCCCAAAAAGAAATTAGCATTTACTTTGATTGAACTATTAGCAGTAATAATAATATTAGGAATATTAATGATAATTGCAATACCAAGTGTAACAGAATATATTCAAACTACAAGAAAAGAATCATATATAAAAACAGCATCGCAGTACATAGCAGATGGTAGAAACAAAGTTAATTCTGCACAATTACCAATGTATGACACATCAACAACTTATTATGTACCAATATCATGTATGTCACTTGAAAAAGGAGGAGACTCTCCTTTCGGTGAATTCGAAGATGCATATGTAGTAGTTACCTATGATGGAAGCGGATATGATTACTACTGGACAAGTAGAGATAGTTCAAATATGGGAATCCCTTTAACATATGAAGGACTTTTAAATTCAGAAAGTATAAAAAGTGGGATAACTAGTATAAGTACTGATATTGGAGTAGGAGATAGAGACAAAATTTCAGTTTATGATAGTGAAAGCTGTAACACTATAGAATCTACTTTTGAAGCACAAGTAACCATATCAGAAAAATCAAATGCAAGCCATGATTTATTAAAAACATTAGAGCCAGATTATAGCAACTTTTTAAAAATTGCGGAAAGTTCAAGTACTTTATTTTTGGGATATTCACTTGATAGAAAAGCAGTAGAAGAAGTATATTTCAAAAAGTCAAATTCCGTTCCTAATGGAATTAAAGGATATGATGTATCAAATGAAAATAATGGTTCAATAATGATGTGGACATTAGATGAGGACAACGATGGTATGTTAGAGTTATATATTGGTCAAAATGGTGGGGTTATAGCCAATTCAAATTCGTCAAATTTGTTTAGAGAGTTTAGAAATGTTTCGAAAATGGATGTTAGTAATTTAAATACTTCAAAAGTAACAAATATGTCATGGATGTTTATGTATGTAGGAATGAATGCTAACGAAGTATCAATTATGGGGTTAAACAAATTTGATGTATCTAACGTAACAAATATGAAATCAATGTTTTATTACTCTGGATACAATTCAACAAGATGGGATATAGGAGTTTTAAATAACTGGGACGTATCTAATGTTGAAATTCTATCGGAAATGTTTTATGGTGCTGGATATAATGCAGCCGAATGGAATATAGGAGATTTAAGTAATTGGGATGTTTCAAATTCGACATCAATAAATTCAATGTTTTATAATGCTGGATCTAATGCTACAACATGGTCAGTAGGAGACTTGAGTAATTGGGATATATCAAATGTTACTAGTTTATCTGGTTTGTTTTATCAAGCAGGAAAGAATGCAAGCGAATGGTATGTTGGAGACTTAAGTAATTGGGATGTATCAAAGGTTAAAAGTTTCAGCTATACTTTTTTTAGAGCAGGATATAATGCCACAAACTGGTCAATAGGGGATCTAAGTAATTGGAATGTATCAAATGCAACAAATATGTCATCTATGTTTTCTAATGCAGGATATACTACCACAAACTGGTCAATAGGAGACCTAAGTAATTGGGATGTATCAAATGTGACAAATATGTCATGTATGTTTTCCAATTCAGGATATAATGCCACAAATTGGTCAATAGGAGACTTAAGTAATTGGGATGTATCAAATGTGACTGAAATGGGACAATTATTTGAACATGCAGGATACAAAGCAACAATATGGTCAGTAGGAGATTTGAGTAATTGGAAGGTGTCAAAGGTTAAAGGATTCTTTTCAATGTTTTCTGCAGCTGGGTATAATGCTACAACATGGTCAGTAGGAGACTTGAGTAATTGGGATGTATCAAGTGCTACTGGTATGAGTGCGATGTTTAAAGCTTCAGGTGCTAAAACTAAAAATTGGTCAGTAGGAGATTTAAGTAACTGGGACGTATCTAACGTAACAAATATGACGTCAATGTTTTCTGCTGCAGGAAACGAATCTGAAGTTTGGACAATAGGAGACTTGAGTAATTGGAATACATCAAATGTAACATTAATGGGACATATGTTTTATAATACCGGAACAAACTCAAAAGTGAAAATTGATCCTAATGTTAGTCAATGGAATGTTAGTAAAGTAACAACATATACTTGGTTTAATTTAGGAAGTTCGTGGATAAAAGCACCAAAGTGGGAAAGTTAATTTAGAATCTTGTATAACAAGATTCTTTTTGTTACATAAAATTAATTGTTTATTTCATAAACATAAAATATTTAACTATCAGAAAGATAATAAATTTTTAAATTATATATATTATTTATTCGTATGTATTAAAGTATTAATTTAATAGACAAATTAGTTTTGTTTTAGTATAATAATTAATATATAGTATGGTGGGAGCAATGTTATTATGAGGAATATTTACACTGGTATTGATATTGGTAGTGATAGCATCAAAATAGTTGTAGCAGAATTAGTTGGTGAAAAATTCTATGTTTTAGCATCGACTTCTGTAAAAACAGTTGGTGTTAGAAGGGGAATTGTTGTTGATCATAATATGGTAGTTAGTTCTTTAAAACTAGCAATTGAAGAAATAGAGAATACACTAGGACTTAAAATTACTAAAGCAGTTATAACAGTTCCGTCTAATGATAGAAATTTATCTGTTGTTGATGGAAAAATTGAAATTTCTAAAGAACAAATAGATGGTGATGATGTTGTCTCTGTCCTACAAGAAGCTACAGTAGAAAAAATAGGAGAAAATGATGAGCTGGTATCGATTATTCCAATTATGTTTTCTCTTGATGAAGATAAATTTACAGATAATCCAAATGGTATGATTTCTAAAAGTCTAGGGGTTAAAGCTCTTTTAGCGCTAGCTCCTAAAAAACAAATCTTTGATGTATTAAAAGTATTTTCGGATTTAAATATAGAAATAGTAGATATTACATTTGGTTGTATCGGAGATTATTATGAAGCCAAAACAAAAGATATGGATGCAGTTTTAGGTGCTATAATAAATGTCGGTCATGAAAAGATAAATGTTTCAATTTTTAATAAAGGAATTCTAATTAAAGATAGTATTATCAATTTAGGAAGTAAAAATATTGATAAAGATATTTCATACGTATATGGAGTAGATCTTAATTCTGCACGTGAACTAAAAGAAAAATTTGCTTTATGTAGTAGAAGATATGCTGATATAAATGAGACTCTTGATTTTTCTATAGAAGATGGTCAAAGTCGTTCAATAAATCAATACGAGATTACAGAAATTGTAGAAGCAAGGGTAGTAGAGCTACTAAAACTTGCAAAAAAAGAGATAAATAACTTAACAAAAAGAAAAATAAGTTATATAATTGTTACAGGTGGCATAACAGAATTGATGGGATTTAGTTATGTAGTGGAGAATATTTTAGGAATTAATTCTTCAACAATGAATGCTACTACAATGGGAATTAGAAACAATAAGTTTTCTAGTGCTATGGGGGTAATTAAATATTTCCATGAAAAAATGAAATTAAGAGATAAAAATCTTTCTTTTGTAGATAGTGAATCGATAGAACAAATGATAAAAAATAAAAAAAGTATGTTAGAATTAACTGATGATACAATTATTAGTAAAATATTTGGATATTTTTCTAATAACTAAGGAGGGAATTAATAATGTTTGGTGGATTAGAGATGGATCAATTAGCCAAGATTAAAGTTATTGGTATTGGTGGCGGTGGAGGAAATGCTATCAATAGCATGGTTGAAACAGGTGTAAAAGGTGTAGAATTCATTGCAGCAAATACAGATTTACAAGTTTTAAACTCATCAAAAGCTGATATAAAAATTCAATTAGGAAAAACAGGTCTTGGAGCTGGTGCTAAACCTGAAATAGGAAAAGAAGCAGCAATTGAGGCTAAAAAAGAAATTGAAGATGCTCTAACAGGAGCAGACATGGTATTTATTACATGCGGTATGGGTGGAGGAACTGGATCAGGTGCTGCACCAGTAGTTGCAGAAATTGCTCAAAGTTTAGGTGCTCTTACTGTAGCAATCGTTACAAAACCATTTACTTTTGAAGGTAGAAAAAGAATGGAAAATGCTTTAGATTGCCTTGAAGAATTGAAGAAGCATGTTGATACATTAATCGTTATTCCAAATGATAGATTAAGAGAAATTATTGATAAAACAACACCAATGCTAGAAGCATTTAAAGAAGTTGATAATGTTCTAAGACGTGGTGTTCAATCAATCACTGACTTGATTGCAGTAGTAGGTCTTGTTAACCTAGACTTTGCTGACGTTAAAGCTGTTATGGAAAAGTCAGGAAATGCAATTATTGGTATTGGTATTGGTATGGGAGAAGAACGTGCAATTGAAGCCGCAAAACAAGCTGTTTCATCACCACTTCTTGAAACTTCAATATCAGGTGCTACTGATGCTATTATCAATATTACCGGTGGTTTGAACTTAACATTATTTGAAGCCGAACAAGCAGCAGAAGTTGTTAGAGCTGCAGCAAATACTGATATAAATACAATATTTGGATCTGTAATTAACGAAAATTTAACTGATGAAGTAATAGTAACAGTTATCGCCACAGGTTTTGATAAAAATAAAGAAAAAGAACAATTATATCCAAAAACACCATCATCAGTTGAAACACAACCAGTTAGAAGAACAAAACCAGAAGTAATAGAACAAACAACTCCTAAAATCGAGAAATTAACTGACGATGACGATGACGATAGTAAGTATGAATTACCGCCATTCTTAAGAGATAGAAATTATTAGAAATCTTTCATAGATTTCTTTTTTTTACTCTTTTACTGTAAATTTATACCTAATATTTTCAAAAAAATTAATGATGTGTTATAATTATAGTGTATAGAATGGAGTGTAGGATATGGCAAAAAGAAAGAAACGCAAAAATGATAAGAAAAATAAATTTGAATTTAGTTTCCAACTATATGGAATAATACTCATTATTTTATCGATAATGGCCTTTGGTGCTGGTAAACCATTAGGGTGGATTGGTAAATTAATGAGATGTTTTGCTATATTTTTATTTGGAACACTAGACTGGTTATTTTTAATATGTTTATTTTGTCTAGGAATTTATATTTTATTTAAAGGAAAAGCACCATCACTTTGGTCTACTAAATTTATTGGAATATTGATAGTTACTGTAGGAATCCTTGTTTTTGGACATCTAAATTATGTATTAGAAAATGATGGAAATGCTGCATTGATTTTTGAAGTAACAATAGATGATACAATGAGAACATTTGAAAGTATCAAAAGTGAACTTCCTTTTACTACATATGGAAGTGGAATTGTTGGATGTTCATTAGCAGTTTTATTTAATATTTTATTCGATCATACTGGTACAAAAATAGTATCAATAATTTTAATGATTACAGGTTTCTGTTTCTTTACAGGATTTTCAATTGTTGATTTTATTAAGAATGGTTTAGAAAAAAGTAAAAATCTTTTACCTAAGAGAAAAGAAAAAGATAATAACGAAGATAATGATGAATCAGTGGTTATTATTAATGATAATAATAATCCAAAAATAAATGATAATGTTGGACCTAAAATAAATGATAACAATGAAATAAAAGAAGAAGTAAGTGAACCAAAACTTGTAATATCTAGTATTGACGAGTTAAAGAGAATGAATAATGAAGTAAAAGAAGAAAATAATATTGTTCAAGAGGAAACTATTGAAACACTACTAGGAGGAGGTAATACACCTTCAGCAAATGTTAATCCAACAAATACTAATTATATATTGCCAACTCTATCTTTACTTAAAGATCCTGTTCAAAAGAAAAAGGTAAACAATCAAGAAGTTATTGAAAGAAACATTATCACACTTGAAAAGACTTTAAGAGAATTTGGAATAATTGGAAAAGTAGTGGAAGTTAATAGTGGTCCGTCAGTTACACAATATGAGTTAGAATTACAAACAGGTACAAAACTTAGTAAATTATTGAGCATAAATCGTGAAATATCACTTGCTCTTGCAAAAAAAGATGTAAGAATTCAAGCACCTATTCCTGGAAAAAGTACTGTTGGTATTGAAATTCCAAATGAATCAGTATCACCAGTAACATTAAAAGAAATTCTTGAAAATGTTCCACAAAATAAAGTAAATAATAAACTTTTAGCAGCATTAGGTAAAAATATAATGGGTAAAAGTTTGTTTGTTGAGATTGATAAGACACCTCACTTATTAGTTGCAGGTTCAACTGGTTCAGGTAAATCAGTATGTATTAACTGTATTATTGCATCAATATTAATGAGAGCAAAACCAGATGAAGTAAAATTAGTAATGGTTGACCCTAAAAAGGTTGAACTTTCTAACTACAATGGAATACCACATCTATTAATGCCAGTTGTAACAGACCCTAAAAAAGCAAGTATAGCACTTCAAAAAATAGTTACTGAAATGGAAAATAGATATGACTTGTTTAGCGAAAGAAATGTAAAAAATATTGCAGGATACAATGCTTGGGTTGAAAAAGAAAATGCAGTAAGAAGTGACGAAGATAAAATTAAAAAAATGCATTATATTGTTGTAATTGTTGATGAACTTGCAGATTTAATGCTTGTAGCTTCAAAAGAAGTTGAAGACTCAATTATGAGAATTACACAAATGGCACGTGCAGCTGGAATTCACTTAATTATCGCAACACAAAGACCATCAACAGATGTAATTACTGGTGTTGTTAAAGCAAATATTCCATCACGTATTTCATTTGCAGTTTCTAGTAGTATCGATTCGCGTACTATTTTGGACATGGTCGGTGCTGAAAAACTTCTTGGTAAAGGTGATATGTTATTCCTGCCAATGGGAGAAAACGCTCCAGAAAGAATTCAAGGTGCATATGTATCTGACGAAGAATTAGAAGCATTAATAAATTATACTGTTGATCAGCAAAAAGCACAGTATGACGAAACATTTATGAATTTATCATCGGCCAAAGAACAAGGGAATGCTGGTGGTGGACCAAAAGATATGGATGAAGAGTATGATGATCCACTATACGATGATGTTGTTGAATTTGTTATTACGACTGGAAAAGCTAGTGCTTCTTTATTACAAAGAAGATTTAAGCTTGGATATAATAGAGCGGCAAGAATAGTAGATTTATTAGAGGAAAGAGGAATCATTGGACCTCAAAATGGATCTAAGCCTAGAGAAGTATTAGTAAAAATAGATAATCCAGAAGAAGAATAACTGAGAATAACCTTAGTTATTTTTCGTAAAATAATAAAAAAGAAAGAAGGTAGATTTTTATGGCTACAGCCCATATTGAATCAAATTTAGAAGATATTGCTTCTATAGTATTAATGCCAGGAGATCCATTAAGAGCAAAATATATAGCAGAAAACTTTTTAGAAAATTATAAACAAGTAAATTCTGTTAGAAACATGTTTGGATATACAGGATACTACAAAGGACAAAAAATAACTGTTTTTGCATCCGGAATGGGAATTCCTAGTATTGGAATATATGCATATGAATTATATAAATTTTATAATGTAGAAAAAATTATTAGAATAGGTACATGTGGTTCTAACAGTCCTGATATAAAAATATTAGATATAGTTTTAGCTGATACAGCTTATAGCTTAAATACTTTTCCAAAATTATTTGATGGAGATTTAGAAAAAGAATATCCAGCATCAAAACAGCTTAATAATAAAATAATGGAAACTGCAAACAAAAAAGAATTAAACGTTCATTGCGGTAAGATTATTACAAGTGATGTATTTGATGTATATGTTGATTTTGAAAAGTATATTAGTAATTATCCAAATGAAAATTATCTAGCTACAGAAATGGAAAGTTTTGCATTATTTTATTTAGCAAAAAAACTAGGAAAAGAAGCAGCATGTTTACTTACTGTAGTTGACTCACATTTTGACTCTAGAGTAGTTACTAGTATGGAAAGACAAACTTCACTTAATACTATGATTAATTTAGCTTTAGAATCAGTCGTTTCATTTGATTAATAAAAGACTAAAAATTACTTATAATAATTAGTGAGGTGCAACATGAAATATATAAAAAAAGAAATGGGTTCTTATAACTTACATATGATAAATACAGATAGATTTAAAACTATCAATGTAGAAGTTATATTAAGTAATGAAATAAAAAAGGAAGAAATAACAATAACAAACTTTCTGTCATCTATCCTAGCTTATACAACTAAAAAATATCCAACAAAAAATGCTCTAGCGATAAAGTTACAAGATTTATATTCAGCAAGAATATTTACATCATGCTATAGAGTTGGAAATCTTTATAATGTTGATTTTAATCTTAGTATGTTAGATGAGAAATATAGTGAAGAAGGCATGTTTGAAGAAACACTCGATTTACTAAAAGACATTCTTTTTGACCCAAATGTTAATTTACAAGAATTTGATACTAATAGTTTTAATGTAATAAAAAATGAGGAAATTGCTCAAATTGAAAGATTCAAAGAAGATTCAAGAAAATATTCAATAATAAAAATGCTAAATTTATTGGATGAAAATTCAGTTTTTGCATATAACGGCTATGGTTATATGGAAGATTTAGAAAAAATTACACCTAAAAATTTATATGATTTTTATAATGATTTTGTTAAGAAAAGTACTGTTGATATTTTTGTTGTAGGAGACATCGATTTTAATAAAACAGAAAAAATAATAAAAGAAAAATTTAAATTTAGAACATTAAAAAAATCAAGAGAAATACCATTATTAGAAGTAAAAGAGCCAAGAAAAAAAACACAAGCAATATTTGAAGAAGATAATACTACTCAAGCAAAACTTAGTATTGGCTGTTTAATTAATAAAATGAGTAAATTTGAACGCGAATACGTTTTAAATATTTATAACCTAATATTAGGGGCAACTGCAGATTCTAAATTCTTTAAAAATATAAGAGAAAAATATTCTATGTGTTACTATGTTTCATCAGTAGGAAATAAATTAGATAATTTATTCATAATAACATCAGGAATAGCAAAAGAAAATTTTGAAAAGATGATTACATTAATAAATAAAGAAATGAATGATATGATAGAAGGAAACTTTAGTAACGAAGATATAGAAAATGCCCAAAAATATTATTTGTCTATTTTAGAAGAAGTAGAAGATAAACCAAGTCAAATTATATCATCATATTATGCGATTGATTTAATGGGAATTGATCCAATCGAGACAAGAAAAGAAAAAATTATGGAAGTAACAAAAGAAGATATAATGAAACTTGCTAGTAAGGTAAGTATTGATACTATATTCTTATTAGGAGGGGATAAAAAATGATAAAAAAAGAATTAAAAGGAATTGGACAAGATGTCTATATTGAAACTCTTGATAATGGCCTTAAAATATATTTAGTCCCTTTTAAAAATAGAAAAAACTATTATATTAATTATGTTACTAAATTTGGTTCTATTAATAATAAATTTGTACCAGCAAATAAAAATGAAGTAGTGAAAGTTCCATATGGAGTTGCACATTTTCTTGAACATAAAATGTTTGAACAAGAAGATGGAATTGATCCGTTTAAATTCTTTTCAAAGTATGGTAGTGATGCAAATGCATCAACAGGTTATAAAACAACCTCATATACTGTTAATGGTGTAAATAACATAGAAGAAAATTTAGATTTCTTACTAACATATGTTAATAGTCCATATTTTACAGAAGAAAATATTGAAAAAGAAAAAAATATAATAATTGAAGAAATAAATATGTATAATGATGAACCAGAAGGTAAGTTGTATGAAAAAAGTAGTAAAGCTATATTTAAATATCATCCAATGCGTATTGATATAGGTGGTACAGAAAAAAGTGTAAGAAGTATTAATAAAGAAAATCTTTATGACTGTTATAATACATTTTATCAACCAAGTAACATGTCTCTTTTTATTGGTGGAAACTTTGAAGTAGATAAAATTATTAAAGTAATAAAAAATAATAAAGCATTGCAGTCTAATAGTATAAAAGAACAAATTAAAGTTGAAACTTGCAAAGAACCACTAAAGGTGAATTCTAATTTTGAAGAGATTAAAATTGAAAATTTAGTTATACCAAAATTAATTTTTACCTTGAAAATTTCATTGAAAGAACTTCATGAAAAAGAAAGATTTAAATATACTTTACTTCTTAATTTACTTATTGGAATACTTTATGGTGGATCATCACAATTTAGAGAACAAATGTTAAATGAAGGAAAAATGTCTATTTTTGCAACATCGAAAGCAATTGTAGATGATTTCTTAATATTAGAGTTTATGGCAGAAAGTAAAGTTCCAAAAGAACTTGCTGATAATATTAAAAAAGTATTTATTGAAAAAGAAATAACAGAAGAAGAAATAAAAAGACACAAAAAAATTTATATTGCCAATGAAGTCTTAAAGAGTGATCAAGTTGTATCAACAGTTAATATGATTACAGCAAATGTAATAGATTATAACGATATAATATATGATAAAATAGATATGGTGAAAAATATTAGTATTGATGATATTTTAGATGTAAGAAAAACAATAGATATAGAAAATTCATCATTAGTTATTGCATACCCTAAAGAGTAATTTTACAAAAATTACTCTTTTATTATTGAAAGAGTGTGATATAATTAAGGAGAATAGGGTGATTATATGAACAATAACTTAGGAAAAATAACAAATATTGAAGGAAACGTAGTTACTGTAAAAATAGACCTTAGTGTTTTAAATTTTGGTAATTTAATGAATATACATACAATCTTTGATGATGGAAAGAAAAAATTAGTAGGTGAAATCTTAAAAGTTGATATTGAATATTTAAAAATAGGAATAGTAGGGGAAATTGCCCAAGGAATATTTATTCCTGGAATAACACTAAAGCCATCTTTTTCTTCGATAGTTAGAATTATTTCTAAAGAAGAATTAGCATTAATATTAGGTGAACAAGAAATTGTTGATAACCAAGTATATTTAGGTAAATCTTCGGTTTATACTAATTACAAAATAAATGTTGATGTTAATCAATTCTTCAGCAATCATTTTGCTATTTTAGGTAATACTGGTTCAGGAAAAAGTTGTACATTTTCTAGAATTGTTCAAAATATATTTACAACATCTAAATATTTACCACTAAATGCAAATATTTTCATATTTGATGCATATGGAGAATATAAAAAGGCTTTTTCATTTTTACATGAATTTAATCCAAAATTAAATTTTAAATCTTATACAACAAACACTCAATATCCTGACTCAGATATTTTAAAGATACCTTTATGGTTATTGGATGTTGATGACATTGCACTTCTTTTGGGGGCAACGGAATCAGCTCAATTACCTATAATAGAAAAAGCATTGAAACTAGTACCAATATTAAAAGATACTAGTGAGGAATCGTTAAAGTGTAAAAATGATATCATAGCAAGAGCACTACTTGATATTTTAAAAAGTGGTAAAGATTCAATAAAAATAAGGGATCAAATCACAGCGGTTTTAACAACATTTAACACAGATTTATTAAACTTAGAAAGTCAAATAATTCAACCAGGGTATGTAAGAACATTAAAGCAATGCATTTACGTGGATAATTCAGGAAAAATGCAAGAGATGGAATTAGTTGTTAATTTTATTAGCACGTTTGTAATGGAAGGATTTGAATTGCCTAATCCAAAAGGAAATGTTGCATATGACTTAAAAGATTTAGAAAATGCTCTTGACTTTTCACTTATTTCTGAAGGAATTTTAAAAAGTGATAAAGTATTTGATTATGCAAACATTCTATCTGTAAGATTACATACTCTAGCAAGTGGTGATTATGCTGAATACTTTAAATATGATAAAATGGTATCAAAGGGTGGATATATTAGCGAACTTTTAACCACATTTGATGGACAAAAAGCACAATTAATTGATTTTAATATAAATTATGTAGATGATAGAATTGCAAAAGTAATTACAAAAATAATTTCAAGACTATTGTTTGATTATTCAGTAAATAATGATACAAGAGGAAAATTTCCATTCCACATAATTATAGAAGAAGCACATAGATATGTTCAAAATGACATTGATTCTGAACTTCTTGGATATAATATTTTTGATAGAATTACAAAAGAAGGAAGAAAATATGGTGTTTTACTTGGACTTATTACACAAAGACCTAGTGAGTTAAGTGAAACAAGTATTTCACAATGTTCAAACTTTTTAGTTTTAAGAACACTACATCCTAAAGATTTACAGTATATAAAGGAAATGGTTCCAAATGTTAGTGATGAGGTATTAGCAATTCTAAAGACATTACAACCAGGATGTGCAATCGCCTTTGGTAGTGCATTTAAAGTTCCTGTTTCACTTAAAATGGATAAACCAGATCCAGAACCATACAGTAGTAACTGTGATGTAGCCAAGATTTGGTATGCATTGTAAAAATTACTTTTAAAATTGAATAACTTATGATAAAATAATTGGTATAGATAATGGAGGATAAAAATGGCATTTGATAAATTAAAGGAAATGTTTGGTGGACAAGATAACGATGAATATATAGAAGTAGAAGAAAAAATGGCGGACAATTGTGGTCAAGCAGAGAATACAATGATTCTTTTAGAACCAAGAGCATATTCTGAGTCTCAACAAATTGCGGATTATTTAAAAAATCACTCATCAGTTGTAGTTAATTTAAAAAGAGTAACTCCTGATCAAGCAAAAAGAATAGTTGATTTCTTAAGTGGAACAATTTATGCAATTGGTGGAGATTTACAAAAATTAGGTGGAGGAATTTTCCTTTGTACACCTAAAAATATTAACGTAGAAGGAAAAATCAGTGATGATGTTAATCCTAATGCAGCAAAGAATGCTAAAACAAAGAAATCAGAAGAAACTGATGATGATGAATTTAATTTCTAATTAGATTGGTGGTGATGTCATGGATAAATTTATGGTTGTAGAAAAAGGTTATAGTATTACTGAAGTAAATAAATTTGTTGATGACGTTATTGCGCAAACTGAAAGTATGCTTGATAAAATGAAAAAACAACACAAAGAAGGTGTTGAATTAAAAAAAGAACTTGAGCATTACAAAAAAATGGAACATGATTTGAGAAATGCTTTAATTAAAGCGGAACAATCAGGTAGCGAAATTAAAAAACAAGCATATGAAGAAAGAGATGTAATAATAGAAGAAGCAAGAAAAAATGCTTCACGAATCGTAAATGATGCATTATTAAGAGCAGAAAAAATTGAAATAAAAGCAGAAACATTAGAAAGAAATTTACGAATATTTAAGAAAAAATTAAAACTAGTTGTAGAACAACAACTTGCAGTTGTAGAAGAAATAGAGGAGCTTAAATTAGATTAAGCTTTTTTATTGTATTTTATTTCTTTTTAATCTATAATATGTTACTTGAAAAGAGGTATTTATGGAAGTAAAGAAATTTAGTGAATATAGCGAAGAAGAAAAAAGTGCATTACTTAATCATTTATGGAATTATTATGGAAAACATGTTTATACGTTTGAGGATTTAACTAATTATAATAGATTTGTTAAGTCTAATAGTGATCAATTATTTGATTTAGCGGTTTTTACATCTTTTAGTGATATAAATTTTCAAACAATGGTTTTAATGGCAATGAGAAATAACAAATTAAATGAACTTTTTAATAGAATACCAAAATTTGAAAAAGGTTCTTTAGAAGAAAGAAAACATGAAGCAATAGCAATTAAACTATTAAGCGAGGTTGTTTCAACATATAATCGTCCAGAACCAAGTGTTCCAATGAGTGAAGAACAAATTAAAGAACAAGTTGTAAGATTGGTAAAAACAAATAAAAATAATAAAAAGGGATTTCATTAAATCCCTTTTTTGTATAAAAAAATATTTGACACAAAATCAAATATTTTACTATGCAGCTTTAACTTTTTCAGCTTTTCTAAATGTTCTAGCTTCTTTAGCACTGATTCTTACTCTAGTACCATCTTCACATCTTACAACTTGTAAATTTAAATTTTGAGTACTGTTAGTTGTATTTAAAGCGTGAGAACGAATTCTTTTTCTTTTATTTGGTTTTCTACTTGATATATTAATAGCCATTATAAAGACCTCCTTTGTTTAAAATTAACTTGCCATATAACTTTATCATAAAATAACTGAATAGTCAAATGTTTTAACTATAAAATTAAGGATTTAAGAATAATAAAGCAAGTTAAATAATTAGTTTTTCCTAAAAGAGTTACAATAAAAAGAATGATAAAAATGTTTATTGATTTTTAAGATATACCAAATATATGTGTTATAATATTAATGAAAGGAGTGGCAATATGTATACACCATTATATGTTAAAACAAATTATTCATTTTTATCTAGCTTAATTAAGATAGACGATTTAATTGCAAGATGTATTAAATTAAACATGAAAAGTGTTGCAATATGTGATGATAACATGATTGCCACAATGTATTTTTATAAAAAATGTATCAATAGTGGAATTAAACCTATTATTGGTGTTGAAATAAAATATTGTGATAAACCAATTCTTTTGTATGCCAAAAATTATAGCGGATATCAAAATATACTAAAATTATTAACTAAAGATATCTCTAAAGATATACTAACTAAGTATAGTGAAGATGTTTTATGTATTATTCCTTATCAATCAATCAATATATTTAATGATATAAAAAGTTGTTATTATGACATTTATTTAGGATTTTCTAATAAAAATGAAGAATATAAATGCCTAGAGTTAACAAATAATGTTGTATTTTTAAATAAGATATTATATTTAGATAAAAAAGATA
>JAGALD010000022.1 GCA_017625395.1 Bacilli bacterium
AAGCAATCCTAGCCCACTTTTTAAAATAAATTTTTTTCTTTTTCTTACTTTTTTTCATAAAATCACCTATTTTATTTCTACATTTGGCTTCTGATCTGTTAAGAATTCACTTAACCATACCGAAGGATATCCGATATATCCGACCGCCAAATTATAAATTCCAATTATTTGTTCTTTACTAACTAATTCCAAATCAGGTGAATTGTTTGCATCTCCTTTAGTCTGATAAAAAATCTCACCCTTAACTTTTTTAATCGCTATAACTCTATGTACAATTTGTTGGTTTCCTATTCTATATATAATTATAGTACCTTTTTCTATTTCTTTCAAACTTTTTTCATTAACTTTAGAAAAAATTACAGCATCCCCTCTTTTAAAAACAGGATACATACTATTTGATACAATTGCAATTGGCTGATACTCAAACATCCCAATCATAAAAGCACAAAAAATTAATACTAAAGCAAAAAAAGGAACATAAGTAAGCGGATTACTTTTTTTTAAATTTTCTCTTAAAGAATCTCTCTTTCTTTTTTCAAAATCATATTTAAATAATACATACATCAATGCTGGAACTAAAACGCCTATAATACCTGTAACAAACCAATCAAAATTTGGATACACAGGAGCAAGCAACATCATACTTTGAACAATTACTCTATACGCTAAAACTAATGTATATGATCCTTTAATTGAAAGATATGTATAAAGAAGTGAAGAAGCAAAAAGTGGAATAACAGAAGAAGCCATATACTTAAATGCTTCATCACGAAATACAATATTTGAAAGAAAAGAATTAACTCCTAACTCTAAAACAAAGAAAATAATCAGTGAAAACATAATATATAGTTTACTACTTCTATTACTATTAACCAAAACACTTCTTATGTATTCAATTCCAACAATTGGAACAAGTATTTGCCAAAAATTCTTTAAAAGTGGGACAATTTTGTGTGAATAAGGACTTTTTAAAAATCCAAAAACAAATCCAAGGAAGAAGTAAGTAATTATATAAATCAGCGATATAATTATCATCTTCTTCACATGTTCTTTATTTTTAACAAATCTACCATGTTTATTATTGGTTTTAATATATAAATAAATAGTTATTCCAATAAAAACCAGTGGATTAATTACTAAATTAAATATTTTAGGAAGTTTAACTTCTAAAATTGTACTTAACAATGTGTAAATAATCAAACCAATATACACATATAAATATTTAACATTTCTCATATTTACACCTCTACTTAACCTCATTAATAGTTATAACTGGAGGTAAATAATCATTTATTTCGTAATTTTTAGGGAATGATAATTGACCCTGAAGTTTGATAGAACCATTATTTGCCGCTAAGTTTCCAGAATATGTTATTTCGTTTCCATTTATAGTTACACCATTTACCCAAATACTTAAAGAAGTGCCTTCTGGGAATCCAATCGTAAACGATAATTCATTAATTGCATTTTCAGAATTATTTGTAATATTAATTTCAAAGTTTGCACTATATCCATATTCTAAACTTCCCCAAGGATTTCCATTAGTAACAAATTCAATAGAAACATCATCAACATCACTTGGTGGTACAGCTTCTTCAACTGTGATTACACTTTGTGCACTTATTTCACCGTTTGTAACTGTAATTACAGCATCACCAACACCAACAGCAGTAACCGTACCATCTTGAGCAACAGTTGCAACACTTTCATTATCACTTGACCAAGTTAAGGTTGCTAAAGAATCACTTGGAGTTTTTGTAACTTGTAAAACAACTTTTTCATCAACAGTCATAGTATATGAAGCAGGAGTAATAGATAATGCAGTTAATTCCGTTGTTGGCTCTTCAATAGTTATAATACTTTGTGCACTAATTGTTCCATTAGTTACAGTAATAATAACTTCCCCCTTAGAAACTGCTCTTACTACACCAGATTCATTTACAATTGCAATATTTTCATCACTACTTGCCCAAGTTAATACATCAGTTGCATCAATCGGATTCTTAATAGCATTAAGAGTTACAGAATTTCCAACTTTCATCGTATGTGTACTAGGATTAATTTCAAGTGAAGTTAATATAATTTCAGTTTGCTCAACAGTTATAACACTTTGAGCACTAACTGTTCCATTTGATGCTGTAATAGTTGCATCCCCTGGACCAATAGCAACAACAACACCATCTTGTCCAACTTTTGCAATGGACTCATCACTACTTGACCAAGTTATTTGATCAGTTGCATCAACAGGATTTTTTGTAAGTTGTAAAGAAACATTCTCGCCAACTTTCATTGTATGTGCATTAGGATTAATCGTTAACGAAACAAGCTCTGTATTTTCAAGTTCAACATAGACTAAACTAGTTGTACTTACATTACCACCAGTAACAGTTATAGTAGCTTCACCTGGTGCTTTTGCAGTAACGACACCCTCTTGATCAACAACAGCAACATCTTCATTGTTACTTGACCAAACCAAGTCAACTGTAGCATCAGCTGGAGACATAGTAACAACAAATTGGAAAGTTGTTCCTACCTCTAAATATTTTTCTGTTGGATTTAAAATAAGATTAGTTAGTTCAGTCTCAGGGGGAGTAGATTCTTCTTCAACTGTTATAGTACTTGTTGCACTTATTTCTCCACTAGATACAGCAATAACAACTTCTCCTTTTGAAACAGCTGTTACAACACCTGAATCGCTAACAGTAGCAATCTTTTCATCACTACTTGACCAAACTAATGTAGCAAAAGCATCGCTAGGAGTTTTCGCAACTTGTAATGGAGCAGTCTCTCCTACAGACATTGTATATGTAGAAGGAGAAATCTCCAAACCAGTTAACTCTACTGTAGGATCACCATTATCATCATCTTCTTCACCTGATCCACTTCCTCCACCGGAACCACCAACATCGGTTCCATAAACTAAACAGCCATTTATATAAATATACTCAGGATCAAACTCTTCCTCGACAGTAATAAAACCAACATCTAAAATAACATGATTACCTGAAGTAATTAAGCTATTCCAAGATAAAGGAGTCATTGTAACAATACCATTATCATCTATTACGATATCTGCATTAGTTTGAACCTCAAGATCAGAAGGTCCTTTAAGAACAAGCTTCCAAGTTAAAATATCTTCAGAACCATCATTATTTATCGTAATAGTTGCATTATAATGGGTTTTACCACTAGCTTCATTCCATGACGAATTACGCTGAAATTTACCAGAAATACCATCTTGACAAACAAATTTATTATCAACCCAAATTGTAGCAGTACCATCAATCTTTTGTACAACATTTAAAATTGCATAACCAGTACTTGTAAATAAAAAAAGGGATACCATAGTAATCATAATCAATTTGAATTTATTAGTAGATAAAACTCTCCTAATTCTTCTCAATTTGATTTTATTCATATGATATCACCCTCTTTTACCATAAAATGGAAGCGAACAACCTTCCCTTCCATTCCTCAAATCATTAATTAGTTTTTATTAGTTTGCTTGAACGTATTCTAAAACACCAGTAAATGTTTTTGTAGTTACTTCAGGAACTTCTTCAACATTTTCATCATAAGTTACTTTTACTACAACTTCATGAGTACCACCTACTGCTAAAACTGAATCAACAGCTGGTTGTTTAACAATTTCATAAAGTATAGCACTTGAACCATCAGCTTGTGGTGTTAATGTAATTGAGCTTAATTTAGCATCAATAGAACCATTATTTTTAACTGTAATTGTATATGTAGCACTATCACCAGGTTTAACTAATTCAACATCAAATGTAGCTGTTGTTGAAGTAAATGTTGGAGTACCTTCCTTGTTAGTAGCAGCACCTTCTAATTCTGAATCAATACCTGTAATTTCTACTTGCCATTCACCAGCAATTGTTGCAGTACCATTAATATTCAAAGTTTGACTAAATGCAGCGTAACCTACTGCCATTACCATTATTGTTAACAATAATGCACAAATTAAAACATTTTTCTTATCTTTCATTTTTTATCTCTCCTTCTATTTTATAAATTAATTTTAATATACATTTTTTTAAATGTCATCATTTTTTTTAAATTTACACCAAATTAAACATTTATTTACACATTTATACAATTAGTCACTTTGCACAAATTCATAAACAGCACTTATCTGCTTATTTTGTGATTCAACCACTTCACTTGAATTATATTTAACTGTTATATAAAAATATTTTTCTTCACCTGGTTTTAATTTTTCTCCAACTATTGCATTCTCACTCGTAAATAATATTACATCATTTTCATTTGGTTGTGGTAAAAATTGAAAAGCGTTCAACTTTGCAGTTATATTACCATTATTTTTAACAGTAACTTTATATTTTATGCTTGAATTTCTACTTCCCAATTTAGCATTAAAACTAGCATTTGAACTAGTAAATGTTGGTGGAGTAATACTTGAAGCATCACCAACGATTTTCTCTTCCTCAATACCTACAATAGCAACATTCCATTTACCAGCAATTGTTGCCGTAGAATTCACAGTAACAATTCCGCTCAACCTAGTATACCCAACAGCCATAAGTCCAATAGTAACTAAAAGACAAGCACACACAATTATAAAATTTTTATTTTTCATATCATCACCTATATTAATTTTATATTAAAATATTATTTTATTCAAGAAAAAAAGAAGCTAGTTATCTAGCTTCTACAATTAACTTAATCGCAGTTCTTTCCTCACCATCAATCTCTATATCAGTAAATGTTGGTATACAAATCAAATTTTTACCAGAGGGTGCTAAAAAACCTCTACATATTATTATAGCTTTTATGGACTGGTTAAGTGCACCAGCACCTATAGCTTGAATCTCTACTTTTTCACTGGTTTTAAATATATTTGCTAATGCTCCAGCAACTGAATTTGGATTAGATTTAGTTGAAACCTTTAATGTTTCCATATTATTATAATCATTCCTTTCTATATTAAAATATATGTTATTAATAAAAAAAAAGACCTTTCGGTCTTATATTAAAATTCTAAAGTTTCAATTTCTTCTTTTTTTACTTCAGGTGCTTCAACTACTGCTGGAGCTGGTGTTTCTACTACTGGAGTAGCTTCAACTACTGCTGGAGCTGGTGTTTCTACTACTGGAGTAGTTTCAACTACTGCTGGAGCTGGAGTTTCTACTACAGGTGTAGCTTCAACTACTGCTGGAGCTGGAGTTTCTGCTACTGGAGTTGCAGACATTGATCCAGAATAAGCTTCTTTTACAGTTTGAGTAGGAATTGGAGCAGTATTCTCTAAAGGATTAGCTCCACCATATATTTCTCTTGGTTTTTCCTCAAAAACTTCTTTAACTTCTGGATTAGCTCCACCATAAACACTAACAGGTGTTTCAGCAACTGGTGCAGGTGTTTCTACTACAGGTGTAGCTTCAACTACTGCTGGAGTTTCTACTACTGGAGTAGCTTCAACTACTGCTGGAGTTGGAGCTTCAGCAACTGGTGCATCTAAACTTTCAACAACAGGGGCTGGATTTTCTACAGCTACATTTAAACTTTCAGGCTTAATTTCAGTAGTCATATCCAAAGTTTCAGTAACTACAACTGGAGTTGGGTTTACAGTTTCATTTAATGTTTCAGCAGAATTAAAATTAATTGGTTCTACTGGTGGTGCAGTAACACTTTCAGTTGTAGCAGTTGACTCAACTACTACAGGAGCTGTTGTTTCTACCACGGATGTAGCATTAACAACAGGAGCATCTTCTGCTTTTGGAGCTTCAGTTGAAGCAACTACAGGAATTTCTTTAGTTTCAGATGGTTCAGCAACTTTTTCATCTGTTGCAGGTTGAGAAGCATCTGTTTTACCTTTTCCCATAAACATTAATACAATACCAATGATTAAAAGCACAATACCAACTATCATAATAATTCCAGCTGGAGACGTTACAAACTCACCAATATCAAAACTTAACATTTCAAAAATTTCCATATCATATATCCTTCTTCCCTAATCTATTCTAATAAAATGATAACAAACTTTAAAATCAAATGCAAGAACTTATTTTATAATTTCTAAATTAAATAACCCCCAGCTTTTCTCCTTTACATTTGGTAAAAATTTAAAAGTCATTTCTTTTTTTAAAGTTGGATGAATTATTGTTAATTGATATGCCCATAAAGCAATTTGATTATTATCTTGAATACCATATCGTTGATCACCATACAAAGGATGATTTCTAGAAGCAAATTGTACTCTTATTTGATGATGTCTTCCTGTTAATAACTCAATTTCCACTAAAGACAATTTTTGTTTAGCATTATATGCTAATACTCTATACTTTAATTCACTATATTTACCTTTTTCTTTAGATGTAACTATTGTATTACCATCTTCTTTTTTTAATAAATAGTCAATTAAAGTTCCTTCAGATTTTTCCATATCACCACGAACTATAGCAAGATATTTTTTTTTAAATTTATGATTTTGAATCATTTCTGTCACTCTAGAAGCAGCCTTACTACTTTTTGCAAATATCATTACACCACCAACTGGTCTATCTAGTCTATGCACAAGACCTAAATAAACATTTCCAGGTTTATTATATTTTTCCTTAATATACTTTTTAACAATAGTTAACATATCTTCATCTTTAGTACTATCTGCTTGACTAAGAACATTGCACGGCTTTACAACAACTATTATATGATTATCTTCATATAATATTTCTAATTTATTCATATGGTTCAAACCTCGAACATATTCCACAAGGAAGAACTAAATTATTTGATTTAATTGGAATACCTATTTCTTCAGAATATATCTTACCAACGTATTTTTTACCTAAAGTTAAATTCAAAATATTTGTAAATACTTCTTTAGAAAGACCTGTAGTATAAGAATTTATTATAAAAAACAAAGGTTTTTCACTAAGTACCTCAGTACACGAAGTAACTAAATTGTATAAATCAGTTTCAATATTCCATACTTCTTTATTACTACCTCTACCATAACTTGGTGGATCCATTACAATTGCATCATATTTATTTCCACGTCTAATTTCTCGTTTAACAAACTTAACAACATCATCAACAATATATCTTACTTCACAGTTTTCAAGACCACTTGATTTAACATTTTCTTTAGCCCAATCAACCATTCCACGTGATGAATCAACATGAACTACACTTGCACCACTTTTAAGACAAGCAACTGTAGCACCACCAGTATATGCAAATAGATTTAAAACTTTTATCTTACGATTAGAATTTTTTATTTTTTCCATCATAAAATCCCAATTAACCGCTTGCTCAGGAAAAAGCCCAGTATGCTTGAACCCCATTTGTTTAATGTTAAATGTCAAATCTTTATATTTTATTTTCCATGATGATGGAGTACTTTTTAAATTTTCCCAATATCCACCACCTTTATCACTTCTATGATAATAAGAATTAATATTATTATATTTGTTTTTTAAAATGCCTGTGTCCCAAATTATTTGAGGATCAGGTCTAAGCAAATAAGTATTTCCCCATCTTTCTAATTTCTCACCATTAGAACAATCTATTAATTCATAATCTTTCCATGAATCAGCTAACAACATATTAAACACCTCTTTTAAGATATAATTAAAACTTTTTTTCACAAACAATAATATCACAAAAAAACAAAAAGGAAAATGACTAATTCTATTCATTTTCCTTATACATTTCCATAAACATATCATACAATTTTCTGCAATCTTCTTTAGACATTGCATCTTTATCAGAATATGGATATAAAATATTTAATTTTTTATATTTTTCTTCTCCCATTTTATGATATGGTAGAAAATCAATTCTTTCAATATTATTTATTTTCTTTAAATATTCTTTTAGTCCTTGAAGATATGTAACATTATCCATAATACCTGGAACAACTACTTGACGAATCCAAACTTTTTTTTCTTGTCTATTTATTTCTTTAATAAAATTTTCTACTTCATCAATTTTATAACCTGTTATTTCACTATAACCATCTGAATTAATATGTTTTATATCAAGTAATACCAAATCAACATATTTAAGTATTTCTTCATATTTACCTATTCCAACACCTGCAGTATCAATTGCCACATGAATATCATTTTCTTTTAATAATTTCATTGTTTCTATTAAAAAATCAGGTTGTAATAAAGGCTCTCCCCCAGAAAATGTCACTCCGCCAGTATTCTTATAATAACTTTTATATCTTAATATTTTTTCGACAAGTTCTTCTGGAGTGTAATTTAATTGTTGAGAATACCACATTTCGGGATTATGACAATACTTACATCGTAACTTGCATCCATTCAAGAACACAACAGTTCTAATACCAGGTCCATCAACCAGACCAAAAGTTTCAATTGAATTTATACTACCTTTTGTCATACTACATTTTTTCGTGGAATGTTCTTGAAATAACTTCTTCTTGTTGTTTTCTTGTAAGTCTATTAAATCTTACAGCATAACCAGAAACACGAATAGTTAAAAGTGGATACTTACTTGGATTTTCCATAGCATCAATTAAAGTTTCTCTATTTAAAACATTAACATTTAGATGATGTGCTCCTTGAACAAAATATCCATCTAATACTGAAACAAGATTTGTAATTCTTTCGTCTTCAGTTGCACCTAAAGTATTTGGAACAATTGAGAAAGTATTTGAAATACCATCTCTACAACAACTTGCATAATCAAGTTTTGCAACAGAGTTCAAACTTGCTAATGCACCAGAAGCATCACGTTCATGCATTGGATTTGCACCTGGAGCAAACGCTACACCAGCTTTTCTTCCATCTGGAGTTGCACCAGTTTTAGAACCATATACTACATTAGATGTAATAGTTAATACTGATAAAGTAACTTCAGCATTTCTATATGGTTTATGTTTAGAAAGTTCAGCATACATTTTTTCTAAAACTTCTTTTGCAATATTATCTACTCTATCATCATCATTTCCATATTTAGGGAATTCTCCTTCAATTTCGAAATCTTTAGCAATACCATTTTCATCTCTAATAGGTTTAACTTTAGCATATTTAATTGCAGATAAACTATCAGCAACAACAGAAAGTCCAGCAACACCATAAGCCATTAATCTACGTACATGTGTATCATGTAATGCCATTTGACCAGCTTCATAAGCATATTTATCATGCATATAATGAATGATATTCATAGCACTAGAATAAATCTCAGCAACACGTTCGATCATTCTAAAATAATTTGCTTTAACTTTTTCATAATCTAATACTTCATCATTCATAATGTCAAATCCATCAACTACTTTATCACCTTTAACTTCATCAATACCACCATTAATTGAATAAAGTAATGCTTTGGCAAGATTACAACGTGCACCAAAGAATTGCATATCTTTTCCTACTCTCATAGCAGAAACACAACAAGCAATTGCATAATCATCACCATAAAGAGGTCTCATTACATCATCATTTTCATATTGAATAGAATCAGTATTAATACTCATTTTTGCACAATATCTCTTAAAATTCTCTGGTAAATTTTGACTCCATAAAATTGTTAAATTTGGCTCTGGTGCTGGGTCAAGATTTGTTAATGTATGTAAAATACGATAACTTGTCTTAGTAACCATATGATTACCATCATTATTTATACCTGCTACTGAGCAAGTTACCCAAGTAGGATCCCCTGTAAATAATTCATCATAATCAGGAGTTCTTAAATGTCTAACAAGTCTTAACTTAATAACAAGTTGATCAATTAATTCTTGAGCTTCTTTTTCAGTTAAAATTCCTTCTTCTATATCTCTATTTATATAAATATCAAAGAAAGTATCAACTCTACCAAAACTCATTGCTGCACCATTATTTTCTTTAACAGCAGCAAGATATCCAAAATATGTCCATTGAATTGCTTCTTTTGCATTCTTAGCAGGTCCTGATATATCATAACCATACTTTTTAGCCATATTCTTAATTTCAGCTAATGCTCTATATTGCATAGAAACATCTTCTCTTAACTGAATTAATTCTTCATTCATTGGTCCAAGAAGTTTACTATCCCATTCTTCTTTTTTCTTTTCCATCAAATAATCAATACCATATAACGCAATACGTCTATAGTCACCAATTATTCTTCCTCTACCATACGCATCTGGAAGACCTGTTAATAATCCAACATGTCTTGCTTTACGAATATCAGGAGTATAAGCGTCAAATACACCTTGATTATGAGTTTTTCTAAATTCATTTAGATATTTATCAACATCTGAATTTAATTTATAACCATATGCCTCTAACTCTTGGTATACCATTCTTATACCACCATATGGATTAACAATTCTCTTCAAAGGAGCATCTGTTTGTAGCCCAACAATAGTCTCATTATCCTTATCAATATATCCAGCCTCAAACTTATCAATACCAGACATATGATCTACATCAACATCTAACACATGTTTTTTTAATTCTTCTTTTAATAGTTCTTCACACTTATCCCAAACATTTTTTGTTTTTGAAGTAATTGCAGATAAGAACTTTTCATCATCATCATAACTAACATAGTTATTTTGAATAAAATCTCTAACATTTATCTCAGTGGTCCAATTTCCTTCTTTAAAATTTTTCCATTCTTCTCTCATTATTTTTACCTCCATTATCTTACGCGTGAAACCCATTATATCATAATAATCATTATAATATCTACACTTTTTTTACTTTATTATATATTTTTTTCATATTTACATTTTGTATACATCAATCAAAATATTTTATTCATTATTTTCTAACAATTTCTTAATTTGTAACGCAATTTTTTCTTTACCATTAAATAAATGTGCAATAGATAAATTATTATTTAATGTATTAACAATTGTAGCAACTTGTAATGAACAATCAACAGAATAAAACCAATCTTCCTCAATTACATCAAGAGGTACATAGGATAAATTTGTAGAATAAAGCTTATTAAATAACCCTTTTTCATAAGATTTCTTAAATATTTCTGTTCCTTCTGTAAAAAGTGCAAATGTTGAAACTAAGAAAATATTATTAGCACCTTTCTTTTTTAATTCTTCACACACTTCAATCATTGAAGAACCACTAGAAATCATATCATCAACTACAATAACATTTTTACCTTCAACATCATCCCCCATATAAGCATGACACACTATTGGATTTTTTCCATTTACAATCTTACTATAATCTCTTCTTTTATAAAAAAGACCAACGTTACACCCAAGCATATCAGCATAATATCTAGCCCTCTCCATTGCACCCATATCAGGACTAATTACCAAAAGATTATCTATACTATCTTTTTCATTTTCAACAAAACAACTAAGTATTGAATGAGTAGGATAAAAATTCTCAAAAGGTAATGTAGGAATTGCATTACAAATATTAGGATCATGCGCATCAAACGTAATAATATCATCAATTCCAAGTCGTTCCAATTCTTGAAGAGCCATAGCGCAATCTAAAGACTCTCTTCCTTTTCTTCTATGTTGTCTAGATTGATATAAAAGTGGCATTATAAGAGTTACTTTTTTAGCATGACCACTAATTGCCCCAATAACTCTTTTAATATCTTGAAAATGTTCATCTGGAGCCATAAAATGTTCCCTTCCATGAAGTTTATAACTTATACTATAATTACCAACATCAGTAAGAATAAAAACATTTTTCCCCCTAACAGTTTCATTTATTTTAACTTTTCCTTCTCCATTTTGAAATCTACTTGCAACAAGATTAATTAAATAGTTTTCATTATTTTTATTAATGTCATTAAGATTATTATTTACCCTTTCACCAAACTCTTTCATAGAATCCATCACAATTATTTTTAAATCATTACTACTCATAAAATACTCCCTCCAAAACCTAAAAAAATAGGATTTTATAACCCTATTTTAGTTTCACATAAAAAATACACAGTTAATGAAAACTGCATCTTTCAAAAATATTAGCTCATAAAAAGTAATTCCACAAACTAATAGTAAGCAAAGAAGAAAATTAATATAACATTTTTTATCAAAAAAAACATCTACCATTTTAACCACTCCACTCTACACTAAAAATATATCATACAAAAAGAAAATAGACAAACTATTTTCCTTTATTTTTTTTATTATTTACATAAAGATTCTAGAATTTTTTTCAAATTAAGACTAGCATCATAAATTTGATTTTTCTTAAGACCTTTTTCTTCATTATTAATAAACTTAATTGCATCTTTTAAACTACATTTTTCTTTAACCATTTTATCAATTAACATAGCTTCAATCGAAATTTGTTGTACCAAAACTTCTTCATCAAAACAATCTTTCTTTTCTAAGATAACAACATATTCCCCTTTTTCTATTTTAGGATCATTAACAATTAATTCATAAACATCTTCAATTAAGCCAAAAAAACTTCTCTCATGGATTTTAGTTAAATCAGAAGCAATAAAGATATTACTACCTTTAAAATATTCCTTTAATTTCTCCACTAATTTTATAAGTCTTTTTGGAGACTCATATATTACAAAAGTATTGAAAGAACTTTTTTTAATTTTCTCCATTTCTTCTTTAAACTTTTTATTATCCGTAGAAAGAAAGCCTAAAAACGAAAAATTCGAAGTATCAAGTCCCGAAATAGATAATGCAGTAACTGTAGCAGAAGGACCAGGAATTCCAATAACATTAATATTATTTTTTCTAGCTAAATTTACTAAAATATACCCAGGATCAGATATACAAGGTGTCCCAGCATCGGATACTAACGCAACATTTTTTCCGTTCAATAAATCATCTATTATTGTACTACTTTTACTATTTTCATTAAATTTATGATATGCTACCATTTTTTTCTTAATATCATAGTGATTTAATAATTTAATAGTTTGTCTCGTATCTTCACATGCTATCAAATCAACAGTTTCTAAAATTTCTAACGTCCTTTTTGAAACGTCACCTAAATTACCAATAGGCGTTGCTACAACATATAAAGTCCCCATAATACCACCTCGCCAAGATTATAGCACTATATAAAAAATTAGTAAATTAAAAAATCTTACAAAAATGTAAGACTAAAAATCATGAAAACATTTCCACAAGTTCAAAAAATAAAATAATAGTTGATACAACCATAATAGAAATTGCAAGAATTTTATACCAATCCAACTGTTTTTTCATAACAACAAATCCTCTCATTATCAAAAACAGTATAACACAATAAAATAAATTTTATCAATAAATACAGTTTAAATTATTCAACAAAAAAACTCTTGTACAAACAAGAGTAATTAATTAAACTGGTCGGGAAGACAGGATTTGAACCTGCAACCCCTTGGTCCCAAACCAAGTGCTCTACCAAATTGAGCCACTTCCCGTTCTACATAAAAATGGTGCGCTCGAAGGGATTCGAACCCCTGACCTTTTGGTTCGTAGCCAAACACTCTATCCAGCTGAGCTACGAGCGCATGAGTACGTAACAATTTAATATTCAATTATAATAATTATGGTGGCTCCGAATGGAATCGAACCATCGACACAAGGATTTTCA
>JAGALD010000023.1 GCA_017625395.1 Bacilli bacterium
GTAAATTCAATAGATTTAACATTTAATTCTTCATTAATCAAAACTTTTAAATCAGTAATAACTTTCTCAACTTTTTTATCAAGAACAACTTTATTTATAGGTTGTCTAACTTTTATTTTAGCTTCTTCTCTAGCATTTCTTCCAAGAGAAATTAAATCTCTTACTAAATCCATTCTCTCTTCAATCTTTTCATCAACAAGTTTTTCATTAAAGACTGGATAATCTTGTAAGTGAACTGATTCATCTCCAGTTAGATTTGTATAAATCTCCTCAGCAGTAAATGATGCAATTGGAGCAATTAATTTACATAAACCAACTAATACTTCGTAAGTAGTTTGATATACCGCTTTCTTACTTGTATCAAGTTCACTTCCCCAGAATCTTCTTCTATTTCTTCTAATATACCAATTAGATAATTCTTCATTAACAAAAGTATTTACATACTTAACAGCTTTATTAAGATCATACTCATCCATTGCAAGAGTAACATTATTTACAAGCTTATTGTATTTAGAAAGAAGCCATTTATCAATTTCTTCTAAATCGTTATACTCAACTTTGAACTCTCTTGGATCAATTTTATCAGTATTAGCATACATTTGGAAGAATGTATAAGTATTTTTAAGAGTATTAAAGAATTTAGATTGAACTTCTTTTACCCCTTCTTCATCAAACTTCAATGGTGTCCATACTGGTGAAGTTTGTAACATATACCATCTTACAGGATCAGCTCCATATTTCTCAATTGTAGAGAACGGTTCAATAGCATTACCTTTAGATTTATGCATCTTATGACCATATTTATCCAATAATAAATCATTTACTAAAACATTTTTATATGGACTTTTTCCCATTATAAATGTTGAAATAACAAGAAGCGAATAAAACCATCCACGAGTCTGATCTATTCCTTCACTTATAAAATCAGCTGGAAATTGACTCTCAAATAATTCTTTATTTTCAAACGGATAATGATATTGTGCAAAAGGCATACTACCAGAATCAAACCAACAATCTATAACGTCTTTAATTCTTGTCATTTCTTTTCCACATTTAGGACACTTAATATGAACATCATCAACAAATGGTCTATGTAATTCAATTGTATTATCTATTTTTTCAATTGCTTTTTCTACTAGCTCTTCACGTGAACCAATCATTTCATCATGACCACAAGAACATCTCCATAATGGAATTGGAGTACCCCAATATCTATTTCTAGAAATGGCCCAATCATTCATATTCTCAAGCCAGTTACCAAATCTTTTCTCACCAACATAAGAAGGATACCAATTAACTTTATTATTTTCTTCTATTATCTTGTCTTGATAAGCAGTTGTCTTAATATAAAGACTAGGTTTTGAATAATAAACAAGAGGTGTATGACATCTCCAACAATGTGGATAATTATGTTCCATCTTTTGTTTCTTGAAAATCTTATCTTCACTAGCAAGATATTTAATTATATCAACTTCAAGTTTGCTATCTACAACAAGTCTTCCTTGCCAAGGACCTTCAGTATAACATCCTTGTTCATCAACTGGATTTAAAATTGGTAAATCATATTTAAGACCTACTTCATAGTCATCTTGACCAAAAGCAGGAGCAATATGAACAATACCAGTTCCATCTTCCATAGTTACATAATCAGCACAAGTAACATAGAAAGCTTTTTTATTAACTTTAAGTATTGGCATAAACTGTTCATATTCTTTATATTCTAAATCTTTTCCTTTATAAGTTTCAACAACTTCATAATCATCACCTAAAACTTTATTAGCAAGTTTTTTAGCAACAATAAAATTATATCCTTTTGACAAACATTTTACATATTCTTCTTCTGGATTTACACAAGCAGCAACATTAGATAATAAAGTCCAAGGAGTTGTTGTCCATATTAATAAATAAGTATTTTCTTCGTCTTTTAACTTAAAAGGAACAGTAACTGTGTTTACACTTATTTGTTCATATCCTTGTGCAACTTCATGCGATGCAAGTCCAGTTCCACATCTAGGGCAATATGGTAAAATCTTTAACCCATCATAAATAAGTCCTGCATCAAAAAACTGTTTAAGAATCCACCATTCCGTTTCAATATAACTGTTCTCATAAGTGATATATGGATTTTCCAAATCAATAAATTGTCCCATTTTAACAGTAAAGTCTTTAAAAGCTTTTTCATTCTTCCAAACACTTTCACGACATTTTTTATTAAATCCTTCAATTCCATATTTTTCAATATCTGTTTTTCCATGAAATCCCAACTCTTTTTCAACTTGAACTTCTACTGGAAGACCATGAGTATCCCATCCAACTTTACGAAGAACTTTATACCCCTTCATAGTTTTATATTTACAAAATACATCTTTTAAAAGTTTAGCTAACATATGATGTATTCCAGGCATACCATTAGCAGTTGCAGGTCCATCATAGAAAACAAAATTTTCACTATTATCTCTATTATTTATAGTTTTTTCAAGAATATTCATCTTTTGCCAATTTTCACTTATTGATTGTTCAACATCGCAATTTCTACCTTTTTTCAATTCTTTAAATTCCATAACTAACTCCTCCTTTATTATTACAATTAAACAATTACTTATTCACGTGTTCTACCTTGTTTATATGGGTTTGACTTACCTAGTCTTTTAGAAAGTACTTGTCCTTTTGGGCTTTCTTTTTTAGGAACATCTACTAACTGTGGTCTTTCTTCAACTACAACATCTTCATGAACAGGCCAATTAGAAAAAACACCAACTCTTCTATCCCCATTATTTTGATTTTTTTTCATATTATCTCTCCTTTAATAAAACATATGATTATTATAAATAAAAAAACACGATATATTCCAAAGGACGAAATATACCGTGTTACCACCTTAATTCATAATAAATATGCACTCATTAACTATAACGCGTTACCGTTTTTATCTTATCCATAAAAAACATCAGAAGTGATTTTAGTTAACATTTACCTGCTTATTTTCACCAACCAAAGCTCTCTATAAGGAATTATCTTTAACTACGTCTTCGTCATTTGTTTTAATGATATTTATTACTATAACATGATTTTTTTTCTTTTTCAACTTCTAATTTAAAGCTTTTTCTAATTTTTTTGCTTTAGTAATTCCTAATCTTTCAATATATTCTTCCACATTTGACATATGAGAACCACTTTCTAGCGAATCAAGGGAAGTTAATACTTCAATTGCACTTCTTATATCACTACCAGCTAATCTAGGTAAAGCCCCCATATTATAAGAGTGATATGCACTATCTAGACTTGCAGGATTAGTAGCAACCAATTTTTCTAATGTACCAACTTCTCCCATTGAACCAAGCATTTCAATATTTAGCCCATAATAATCGGATTCAATTGAATTTCTATTAACTGCAACATCAGCTAAAACATCTATTCTATCTGAATCAATACTTTGTGAAATCTCTTCCATATATTTATTTCTAATATCCCATTTATCTAAAGTCTCTTCAGCTACAACTCTTCCAAGTGCAAAACAAGCTTCTTCACAATCAGCATTTAAAATAGTAAAAAGATCTTTTAAGTGAGTAGATGGATATATTTTTTTTGTATTATCGCCATCTATTGTATCTACCTTACCTTTTAATATTGCTTCTTTTAACGCATAACTTTTTGCTTCTTTCATACTACCATCATCACTACTTAAAACATTAGTAGCAAGAGATTGCATATGAACATCATGAAAAGGTGACATCAAAGACTGAGATTCACTTGCCACAGCAAACAAATCAGCAATTATTAAAGGATATTCAGCACATACATCTAAAACTGAAAGTTCAGTAATTATATTAATATCTTTCAAATATTTATCTTTACCACCAAAAGAAACTATTTCTCTAATATTATCTAAAGACAAATGCTTTCTTAATACATCTTCCAAAGATTGACTGCAACTAATCAAATACAATAAAGTATCTATATCAATATTTTTATAAATAGACATCTCTTCTTCACTACAAGATATCAAATCACTTTTATTTACTACCCCAATTTCTATTGCTTTTTCATACTTCTCTAAAAGTTCTTTCATTTCTATTTTCATAATATCTCCTTAAAAACAGCGAATATCATTTTATCACATTTTAAATTTTTTTTCAACTTTTTTTGAATAAACTCATTAAAACAACCGCATTATATAATGGTGATAAATTTATGTACTATATAAATATTTTTTTTATTTTTTCATTTCTAGGACACATAATTGAAAATATCGTATACACAAAAGTAGATAGTGGTATTCTCTATGGATTATGGACACCAATTTATGGAATAGGAACTATTGCAATAATATTAATAAATAAATATCTAAATAAATTAAAAATTAAAAACATTTTTAAAATACCTCTATTATTTCTAACTTCAGCAATATTTCTCTCAATAATAGAAACAATTGGTGGCTATTACATAGAAATAGTATTTGGAAGAATCTTTTGGTCATACAAAAACCACTTTATTCCGATAGGAAAATACACTTCAGTCCAAATGATGCTATTATGGGGAATAGCAAGCATATTACTTATTTATCTAATATTACCAATTATAAATAAACTAATCAAAAAAATACCAAAAACATTAACTACTATTTTTATCTATTTATTTATAAGTGACATAATTTATACACACTCAAAACTAGCAAATTTCTTTTATAAATTCTTCATATCTTTTATAAATTTTTGAATAATCTAATATTTTAAAATAATTACTTATATAACCATCTTTATTAGCCTTATAATCTAAAAAATATGAGTGCTCCCATATATCTATATTCATAATTGGAAAAAGCCCCATTCTATAAGGACTATCTTGATTAGCTAAATTAATAAGCCCTAATTCACCATCTTTATCAATTACTAAAAAAGTATATCCAGATCCTCTTATTTCTTTAGCTTTAACAGAAAACTTCTCTATAAAATTTTGAAATGTTATATATTTTGATTCAATAACATTATTAAACCTAATATCTTCTTTACCTAAAGGTGTCATATTTGAAAAATATAATTCATGATTTATAACACCACCAAGATTAAACAATATAGCTTCCCTATCATCTACCGGGAACCTTTTTATTATGTTATAAATTTCTTCTTTAGGAATATTAAAATTAAAATTATTTTTCTTTAATAAATTGTTCAAATTATTTAAATATCTTTCATATAAAACATTATAATGAATATCTAGTGTTTCATAACTTATATAAGGCTCTAAATCATTTAAACTATAGTCTAATTCTTGTTTTTTATACATAAAATCACCCTTATAATAGTATGATAAATTAAAAAAAAGATACCAAAGTATCTTAATCATTAACCTCTTTTAATGCCTTTTAAAACATATTCACCATTTTCTAAGCTAAAAATAATCTTATAAATAGGCATTTTTTCTTTATCATCATCATCAAGAAATTCACTTGAAACTAATGTACCATTGCTATTAAGTGACGAATAAAAATTAGGAATTAAAGCACCATTATCTTTTTCTATATAATCAACATAATAAACATATTCATATATTTCAAGATAATCATCTTTTAAAACCCCCTTAATAAAATCAGTTTCTACATGAGGAATACCAAACTCAATACCACTACATTTCTTATTATTAACAATATACATTTCTTTTTCATTATCATAAATAAAAGAAAATAATTTATCACGTGATTCAAAACTAACAAAAGAAAAATCAATATCCCCAAAAATCTCTTTTATTTTATTTTGAACTTCATATTTTGAAATTTCCAAAGTCTCATAACAATTATTAATAAAATCATTCTTATATAAATTAATAATTCCTAAATAAATAATAAACTCATCTGAAAACGTATTAGCATCCATTTCGTAATATAAATTTACAAATTCACTACCAAAATTTTCTTGAACCATTTTATAATTAACTTTTTCATACAATAATTTAGCTTTTGCTTGATCAAAGTTATAATCTTGTGAATTTTCTATAGGTTCTTTTTCTTCCTCTGGACTATCTTCTATATATTGTGAATAATCAACATCTGGAATTTCTTCTTCTAACCAATTCCTATAACCAACATAATAAAAAATACAAAATATAATTCCAGCAAATAAAATAACTTTAATTACCCCATTTGAAACACTGTTCATCTTAAATCACCACTATTTTAAATTAATTTTAATCCATTCCATTATTATATTAATTATATAGTCAAATTCTAAATTTGATAAGTCCTTATTTTTTTCTATTTTATGCCACTTATAAAGACAGTCCCTACAACAAGTAGCTGTAGCATGCTGCGCAATAAAAACTGGGTGACCTCTCATAGGAGTTTGATGCCCATCATTTAAAATAACAGCACTAGAAAGCCTTTTACTAATAAAATCTTTTGCATGACTTTCAATTACATCCAGTCCTTTCGATTTAATATAATCAACATCTTTCTCTTTTAAACTAAAACTACTTCTAAACTTTGACTTAGATAAACTAGCTAATTTACTCTCTATAGAATCCATAAAACCACCATTTAAATTTTACCATAAAAAAAAGTATTACTACTTTTTTGTTTTTCTTAATCCCTTAGGTTTATCTTGTTCATAAAAAACTTCTTCCATATGAATTTGATGACAATCTTCAGGGCAACTTTGAAGTTCGTTAAACATTGCCATAAACATATTATTATATGGTTGATATCTACTGCCACTATTACTAAATCTAACAGAATTACCATCCATAACATAATTTCTGTTATTAAACTCCATCTCAACTACATAATTATCACCATCTTTAGAAAGCCTCATAACATTTGCTTCATCATATGGATGACCATCGTGATGCCATTCAATAACACCATCTTTAAATAATCTTTGTGGATTACGTTCTTCTCCTCTTCTCAAACATTCAGTAAACTCATGATTATCAGTTAATTGACTACCACGGATATTATCCCAATAATTAGAAACACCATTATATAATTGATCAAATAAATTCCAAACATAAAAGTTTTCTTTAGTAACCAAAAAATCAATTCTAGGAAGTATACTATCACTTTTCGAATCATAAACCTCCCAATATAAATCTAAATTTCCACCAAATGCCATCTGAAGTACTTTACCTTCATCAGACACCAATGAAATATTATAACAATCATTACTATTTTTTTCTTTCTTTACTAACATAATATTCCTCTCAAATTTAATTTTTAATTATATTATATAATCTAAAAAGAAAAAATGAAAGAAAATTCATCTTTCACTATTTTACAAATATGTTTTTAATACTTCCACACTATCTTCTTGCATACTTACATAATCAGAAACAATACTAGAAACTTGAGAATCAATTTTCTTCTTATTTAGTATTTTCTTTCCTTCAATTATTCCCATATTTACACCATTCAATAAAAGTTCAGCAATCTTAGAATTACTAGTATCAGTTAATGTTTTCATCTCTATCCCATACCAAGTCATAGCCTTATTCATAACATTAGTAGAATGAGGTTCTCCACCATTATATGATGGATATATCTCTTCTATCCTTTTAGCAATATCAGAATATCCCTCATATTGTTTATTCAATACGTTTTTTAATTTTTCATCCTCTACCTTATCTAATGTGTACTTGATCGCATCCATTCCCATACAAGTACCTTTATGTATTTCATCCAATGCATTAATATCTTCTTTATTCATAAATTCCTCCTAATAATAATATGGAACAAAAAACAAAAAGTATGTAATAAATATAATTTATATTATGCTATAATAACGAAAAAATATAGACATAATTATTGAAAAAAAAATGAACCTTTGTGGTTCATTTTTTATTTATAAAACTATTTAAATTTTTTATTAAAACTATTAGTAATATTAAAATCAAAATCATATATAGGTAAAGATAAACCATACTTTTTTTGAATCTCATCTAAATGTTCACAACAAAAACTAGGCGCTATTATCCCTCTAAAACTATCTATAGATACAACATCATCAGCATTCATTTCAAATGATACATTAGGATTACGATATATATTAAGATTTTCTCTATCTATTATAAAAAAAATAACATTTGGATGAAATGGTAAAAAATAATAATAATTTTCAGATAATAACCTCTTCTTTATTTCTAATACAGTAGGATCAAAAAAAGAAATTTGATTTTCTGCAGTTATCCTATAACCACCCACTTTTCCAGAGACATTTATCCCCATTTCTTTTAAAGCATCTAATGACATTAAACCGCCATTTTTAATTATTGATTCAAATTTAAAATATGTTTCTTCCTCATCTACTTCACCAATACCATGTGTTAAAAAATTATTATCCAAAAGATAATAGTATAAATTTTCATTCATAAATATCACCACAAAATAACTTAATTACATAATTTATCCAAAATATGATCTACAACAATTTGATTTTCTTCATAAAATATATGCCAGTTCATAGCATCCTTATGTTCTTCTTTTAACATTTTCTTAAGACTATCTTTATCAACAAAAGAAATTTTAAAATTCTCTTCTATTTCACCTTTAGTCAAATTCATATTATCACTATTAATCTTTTGATTAGTTTTCACATAATAATAAGTTGTAACTGTATGTCTAGGTCTAACTACATTAGTTCTATAATCAACAGCATCATCATAAAAAGCATCAATTTCTAATACTTCTACAAAATCAGAAGATGATAAACAAATACCCGTTTCTTCTTTTACTTCCCTTTGAATAGCTACCAAATTATCTTCATCTTTTTCACATTTTCCACCAGGAAATATATATTTACCAGATTCACTACTTATAGCAATAGAACCATCAACATTTTCTATAACTGCCCTAACTTTTCTAAAATATTGCCAAGAATCATCAGGAACTAATTTTTGGGGATTTATCAATATTTTCATTTTTACGCCTCCATAAAATATTGTTAAATTAAATATCTAAAAAAATTATACTATAGATTTTAAAAAATATATAAATTTTATGATAGAATAAATAATTACATAGGAGGTTTTAAAGTTGAAAGAAAAATTTTTAACACTAGAACAAAATTTATGTGCAGCAAGAATTTTCTTAAATACATTTGGCTTTAGGCTTGAAGATATTGAAGAAATAGATGCATTTACACATATAAAAATATATGACAAGAACATGAACTCTGTCGGTGAACTACATTTTGATAATGGAAAAGTAATAATCACTGCAAAATATAACGATGGAACTTTAAATGCAAGTTACAATCTTACTAAAATCAGAGGATTTATTGATTACGAAAGCAATAATGCACTTTATGGGGAATGGTCAAGCAATATTGAATTTAAAATTGAAAATTCAAAAAGCACAAATATATCCGGTGAATTTTTAATTAATACATCTATAGATTCTCAATTTGGTATTTCATGCACATGTCATCCTCTACTAAAATATGAAGTCCCTAATCAAGGAAATATAACTATAAAAATATTAAGAGATGGACTGACTTTTGGTGCGGAAATAAACAGTAATAATTATAGTGAAAGAATAAATGTTCGACCATGGGACAGTATAAATGGATTTTTACTTCATGAAATAAGAAATGGCGAATATAACCCAAAAACTGGATTTCCGTATAGAAAATACGTTGGTATTTTTAACGGTGGAGACTTAGGAGAAACCAAAGAAACATTACGAGTATTTTTATTAGAAGAAGAAAATAATAAAGAGTTAAATCACCATAGTGAATATGTACCAAAAATAACTAGCAGCAATCCTGAAGATGAACTAGTTCAAAAAGGAATGCTAATGAAAAAAATAGATGATAGTACATTTAGTAAAATTAGAGAAATAAAAGAGTTATTATTAATTGATGACATTTCACTACTAGATAATTTAATAAGCATTTGCACTGATAGTTACACCAATGAAGAAATACAAGCTTTACTAGGAATTGAAAGAAAACCATTAGCATTTCAAGATGGCTCAAAAGATTTAACTAGATCATACTTTGGATTAGAAAAAACAAATCCATTCTCAATATCACAAGAACAACAAAAAAAGCTATTAAAAAGAAAAGAGTGTTAACAACAATAACACTCTTTTTACACTTGAAAACTCTAAATTATTAAACAAGCATTTATAATATTACATAATATTTTTTCCAACAAAAACATCATATATTGCCTTATATCTATACCCAAGTTTTGCATACGTCGAATCCGGAACAAGAATTCCAAGTTCTATTAATTGATCAATTAAAGTAGAAACTGTATTTCTTGATACACCAGATTCTTCTTCTATCTCTTTTTTGGTAAAAACTATTTGATGCATCATAGCAGGCATTATCCTATATACAGCATTACTATTTAATGTTTTTATCTTCTCCATATCAGTATTATAAATATTTTTTATCATATTTATTTTAGAAATATAATTATTACATTGCTCAATAATACATTGCAAGAAAAATTTAATAAAGCCCAACATATTACCTTTTCTACTCTCATTTAAAAATCTATGATAACTAGGTTTATATAGTTCAATTACTTCCGATAAAAATAAAATTGGCATATCATTGGTTAGACACGCAAGATGTATAGGAATAAGAGCCCTGCCTAATCTACCATTTCCATCACGATAAGCATGAATAGTTTCAAATTGTGAATGTGAAATAGCCAAATTAACAAATAATGGATCAACAAATTCATCATTCATATATTTAAATAAATTATCTAACAATATAGGAACATCTTCAGGAATTGGAGGAACAAAAATTGCTTCCTCAATTCCACACCCTTTAGGACCAATCCAATTTTGAATTGTTCGAATTTTTCCAGGATCTTTTTCATTACCTCTAACACTATCTAATAGTATTTTATGGATATGATTTACAAAATGAATATCTATTTTGTTACTAGATTTTAAATATTCGTTTGAATAATCAATAACTTTTTTTAAATTTTGAATTTCTAAATTATCATCATTATGTGGCATATATTTTAAATAATACATTTCATCTTGTGATATTTGAGTTCCCTCTATCTGTGTAGACTTCAAACTCTCACTCAAAATAATAGAATCAAGAAAAAATCGTGAATCAAACTCTATATTTCTTAAATACGATTTATATTCACCATATTTTTCATTAGCTTCTGCTATTAATTTTAATAATTCCTTATCAATATTATATTCAACTGGTAATTCCTTTACTCTAAATGGTTCCATTTTCATCACCTAGTTAAATGCTAACACAACCAATTACAAAAGTAAATAAAAATGCACAATAATTTTAAAATATTGTGCATTTTTCTCTTTTTTTGACATTTTTTGCACATCATAAGTGCATTTATAAACAATTTGATTAAATCAAAAACAATAACAAAAATGGTGCCCTAAGGGAAGAAGTATAACAACTTCTAGGACAAAAGAAATATTTAGTAATAACTATTAACTAACTATATTATATCATATTTCTTTAGTTTTTTGATAATTATTTATTCCATTGTTCAATTTTTTTAACTACTTCTGTCATTCTAATATTTAAATCTAAAGATTCTTTATAATCATTTAAAGGTACATTGTCAGTAAATGTCTTTGCATATCCGATTTTATCTTTTAAAAATTTATTTCCTAATCCTTCTTGAACACTATTAAGGAATTCTTCTATGTTTTGATATTGGCAAAAAGTTTCTTTGCTATCTGGAATTCCTATTATTTCTTTTACTAATTTTTCTGGAACATAATTTTCTATTTCTCTACCTTTAGTAATCCAACATAATATATTATTTTTATTTGCTTCTTCTTCAATTCTTTTTTTAGTAGTATTGATTGACGCTTGTTTGTTCTTTTTATCACTATCAATTAAAATAATACTATTTCTATTAACGTTTAACAAGTTGATTAAATCGTTCTTTTCTTTTTCAGTCAAAGTAACATTAGACAATAATCTTCCACCATAGAATACACATTGATAATGTTTCCCTTCTTTTATTTTACCATTGCTCCATAGATCAATCCATTTGTTGATATAAATTCTATCTGATGGTCCTTCTACCCAAATAACACCATTAGATTGTAGTATATCACTTGCTTTTATACCTAAATCATTTAGAATATCATTTTTTTGTATTCCATCAGTCGCATTAATTATATTAACTGTTTTATCTGGATTTTTTATAACATGTAATGCATTAACGTTTTCATTATTTTGAAAAGTATCTAACATAACATTAGAATGTGTTGTAAGAAAAAATATACAACCTTCCATAGTTAAATCTTCAATATATTTTAATAATCTTCTTTGAAGTGATGGATGCAAATTATTTTCTAGTTCCTCAAACATAAAAATATATTCTTTTAATTTTTTCTTTTCAATATTTGGAATTAATATGGTATAAGCAAGTACCATTAAGATAGTTTTTAAACCACTACCAGAATCGGATAAAGATATTCTTCCTTTTTCCTCTTCTCGAAGAAAGATTTCCCATTTATTAATTTCTCCAATTTTAACTTGTTGTGTGACAATTTCAGTAAACGTTGCATCTTCACCCATAATTTCATTTAATTTATTTAATAATTTTTCTCTCACTAAACTTTCATCATATTGACTTTTGTTTATAAAATTGCTAATTATGGTTGTTATTCCATTTCCATTACCATCAACATCCATACTTTCACTTTCTGATTCGGGAAATATATTTCTTTCTGCTAATATTCTTTTAGTAATTTTATTTTTATATTTTATAGATATTGCTAATCGTTCCCAATAACTTTTATATTTATCTTCATAAATATCATTATGTAAAGAAAAATCTGAATACATTCTACCTGAAATACCGCTACCACTTAAATAAACTTCATAAGGAAATGTTTTACCAATAAATTGTTTACCAAAATCATAATGATATGGTGTAGGTATTCCCCCACCAGATGTTGATTTTCCAAACACTCTTAAAATATCTTCATCTGTTAATTCTTTTTCTAAAATTATTTTTGTATTTCCAAATTTTCGTTTTGAATACAACATCTCAAAAATATCTAAAATACTAGATTTTCCAATATTATTTTTTCCTATAATTATATTTATAGGTTTTATATTATTTATACATCCAGATTTAAAACATTTATAATCTTCAAATTTAATACATTTTATATCCATACTAAACGCTCCTTCCAACAAGTTTTTTAAATATTATAACATTATTTTGCCGTTTATTTATAATAATTCATTATTTTTATATTATAATTAATATAGTTTTAGTTCTTAAAGAAAGAGGTGCTATATGCATTTTTATAAATTAATAAAAAAATTAACAGAAGATAAAAAAGCTATTATCTATGTTGACATGGACGGAGTAATTGCATCATACTATCTAGGTAAACCACTTGATTTCAAAAATAAAAGACCATTAACTACAAATATAAATACACTAAAAAAAATAAACACATTAACAAATATTGAACTACATATTTTATCAATTTGCAGAAAAGATTATCAAATAAAAGAAAAAA
>JAGALD010000024.1 GCA_017625395.1 Bacilli bacterium
AAATGGTTAATGGTTACAGTGAACAAGATTGTTTTATAGTTTTATCTTTATTGGATGGATTACAGAGTCAATATTGGAATAGGGCCTGGAAAGGTGTTTCGTTTGATATTGGTTCTTTGTGTGATGCTATGAGTATTGTAAGAAAAAGGGTGGAATCTTTCTGTAATTGTGATAATAATATAAATAATTATGATCTTTGGTATGCAAAATGGAATGAATTTTTTACATATGAAAAAAAATGTGAATATATGGAAGCTAGGCTTAATGGTGATGATATATCTTCTTTTGTTCCTACGAATAGTTCTTTAGTGAAAAAGAAAGGTTGGGGTCTTTTATGAGTTATACATATTTGACTGATAGTTTAGAACAATGTTTTGATAAAGATTCAAGAGATATGAGGTTAGGGATTACTACTTTTAGCCCAATGCTTTTTCCAGATGGTAAACTTTGGGATTTTAATAGTTTCGTTGAAATGGTTGAAGGTTATAATGAGCAGGATTGTTTTTTAGCACTTTCTATTCTTAATGGCTATGATAATCAGTTAAAAGAAAAAACTTGGAAAGGAACTAGACCTGATTTAGTTTATGTAATTGATGCCAGAGATCTTGTATTAAATAAAGTGTCTCTTGATTTGGGAACTAATGATAATAGCATTGATGAATTTGTTGCAAGTGATAAATTTCGTGAGTGGTATGAAAAGTGGGATATGTTTTTTACATATGAAAAAAAGTGTGAGTACATGGAAGCTAAAATGAATGGTGAAGATTTAAGTTCATTTGTTCCTTTAAAGTCTTGTTCTTTAAAGAAAGTAAATAATTAATAAATATTGTTATATTTGCTTATTTTTGATTGACTTTTTGGTAGTTATTTAGTATAATTCTAATCGGTACATTTAAATCCCCACATAAGTTTGACTGTGGGAAAGTCGAACTTAAGTAAAAGGAGAAAAAAATTATGACAAGTTTTATGCAAAAAAAAGAAACAGTAGAACGTAAATGGTATGTAATTGATGCTCAAGAGGCAACTCTTGGACGTGTTGCTGCTAAAGCTGCACATATGCTTCGTGGAAAACACAAAGCTACTTATACTCCACATATTGATTGTGGTGATAATATTATAATTATCAATGCTGAAAAAGCTCAATTAACTGGTAACAAGTTAGAAGATAAGAAATATTATAATCACTCAATGTATCCAGGTGGATTAAGAGTTAGAACTGCGAAAGTTATGAAAGAACAATATCCAGTTGAAATGGTTGAAAGAGCTGTTAAAGGAATGCTTCCTCATACTAGACTTGGTAGACAAATGTATAAAAAATTATTTGTTTATGCTGGTAGTGAACATCCACATATGGCACAAAAACCAGAGAAGTTGGAAATTAAATAGGGAGGTATATGTAAATGGCAAAGGCAAAAAACATTTATTATGGAACTGGTAGAAGAAAAGCAAGTATTGCTAAAGTTAGATTAGTATCAGGTACAGGAAAAATTACTGTAAATGGTATGGATGTACATGAATATCTACCTTATGAAACTTTAATTATGAATTTATCTCAACCACTTGAACTTACTAATACAAAAGAAATTTTCGATGTAGAAGTTGAAGTTAGTGGTGGAGGATTCTCTGGTCAAACAGGTGCTATCCGTTTAGGAATTACAAAAGCATTATTAGAATATGATTCTACAACTTCTAAAGATAGTGAAAACAGCTTCAGAAAAGTTTTAAAAGCTGCTGGATTCATTACTAGAGATTCTAGAATTAAAGAACGTAAGAAACCAGGATTAAAGAAAGCAAGACGTGCTCCACAATTCTCAAAACGTTAATATTTACGAAATGTGTTTCAAAGCTCGAGTATATCGAGCTTTTTTGCTGTTTAAATATTAATTTAATTTGTTAGTTGCTTATTAGAAAAGTAATTATGATATAATGGGGATGGAGTTGATAATTATGGTAAAACCACAAAATTTGAATATTGGTGATAAAATTGCAATTGTTAGTTTATCTAGAGGTTTATTAGGTATGCCTTTTTGTAAGCATGAGTTGGACATTGCAATTAAGAGATTGCAAGATTTTGGATTAGAACCTGTAATAATGCCAAACGCGTTAAAAGATATGAAATATCTTGAAGAACATCCTGAAGCAAGGGCTTCTGATTTAAAAGAGGCTTTTATGGATGATAGTATAAAGGCTGTCATAGCTGCTATTGGTGGTATTGATACATACAAAACAATTCCTTATTTAATGGAAGATAAAGAGTTTGTTGAAGCTGTAAGAAAGAATCCTAAAATATTTACGGGATTTTCTGATACTACAAATAATCATTTAATGTTTAATAAGTTGGGATTATCTACATTTTATGGACCTTGTTTATTAGTTGATATAGCAGAGTTAGATTCAGAGATGTTGCCATATACTAAAGCAGCTTTTGAACAGTTTTTTAGAAACGACGATAGTTATGAAATTGTTTCTAGTCCTGTTTGGTATAGTGATAGAAAAAGCTATGGTGTAGAAGAGGTTGGTGTTCCTAGAGAAGTGCATTCAGAACTTCATGGGTATGAAACATTAAATGGTAGTGGTTGTGTTACTGGTAGTCTTTATGGTGGATGTATAGAAAGCATATATGATGCGTTTACAGGTTCTACTTTTGAAGATGAGCCTTCTGTGTACGAAAAGTATAATATTTTTCCAACTGAGGAAGAATGGAAAGAAAAAATATTGTTTTTAGAAACAAG
>JAGALD010000025.1 GCA_017625395.1 Bacilli bacterium
TTAATTCATTTTCTTCTATTGAATTAGTATCACCATTTATTATTATGTCATCATTAATGTTTTGACTATTTAAAATACCTTGTAATTTCTTATTAAAACGAATAGAATTTAGTTCTCCTTTTAAAAAATCTAAAATCATTTCATCTTCTGTGGACTTTCTTATTATTACCATATTGTTCACCTGTATTATTTAAGATTTATAACAAGCTAATTATAACATAAAAACAGAATAGAAAAAATCTATTCTGTTTGTTCTTTATCTTTTTTATTTATTTGCTTGTGATAGAAACCAATACTATCTTCTGTGATAAAACCTGCTTTGTTATAGAACTTTTTTCTCCAATCATAAGAATTTACATAACATTTTTCAATTCCTAATTCTTTACATTTTAATATGATGCCGTGCATCATTGCTGTACCTATTCCTTTGTGTCTATATTTTTCTCTTGTACTTACTGGTTCAACTAATGCAGTTTTTGACTTTTTATCTACATATGTAAATGAGTATGAGCAAACATTATTTGTTTCACTTGAATTCTCATCTATTACAATGCATTCAAAACTATCACTATACATTGAAGAATTTTTTCTATTATGGTATGGGTTCATTCCATTTTTGTAATCTGGGCTTTCTAGTTCTGGATGAAATCCCATGTTACATGCACTCCATTTATTCAGTTCATTTTCATAATCGGTACCATATACAAGTTTAAAGCCATGTGGTAAATCTATTGTTAATTCGGTTTTCATTGGATATACATAGTTATCGTAGTCTTCTTCTTGTTGTTTGGTAAATCCTAATTTTTCTAATACTTCTTTTCTATAGGTTTCACTATTATTTGCAATTACTAAAAAATCTATATTCCCATCGTTATCTTTTTCAAATAATGGACTACATTTTTCTATAGAATAGTCAATCATACTTTCATATATTTCTTCATATCCCTTTTTAATGCTCATATATATTGCATCTCCATCAGGCAAAATGCATCCAACGATTTCATCTTGTTCTTCCCATATAAATATATAATCGCTTGATTTTTCTTTTCCTGCTTCAGTATATTGTATATCCATTCTATAAATTAAATCATGCAAGCGTTCTGGTAACCATGAAGTCATATTTTTATTTTCTAGGTATTGATTTCTTAGGTATTCTTCAAGTTTTTCTAAATCGTTTTTTAAATCAAACTTTTTTACTATCATTATTATTTCCCCCCTTTATAATTTATAATAATTCTTTTGATGTATCAATTTTTGTATCTTTTTTTATAATATTAGCAAATGACTTTTTTGTATTTCTTTTATAATCATATTTTGCATCTTTGTTTCGAAGATTATTTCTTAAATGACTATTATGCCACTTGTATAACTTAGATATTGAAAAAGCTAGGCCAATTATCATTAAAATAATTGTTAGTACAAATAATAATACCACTATTAAATTATTGTCAAACGCGGTTTGAAACATCGAAAAAAGCCATGCAAGCAAAATAGGCAATATAAAGAAAGCTCCAATTATGAACGGTGCAAGTATGCATCCAAAAACTAGAAGTGATACATAAAAATTGTTTTTTGCTCTTTTATCATTAATTGGGATACTCGCCATTGTTTTTCCAGTTCTTGCATTAACCGCAACATAATGTAATACTTTGTTATCTTTTGTATCTTCTTGGTAACTATATAACCAAATTGGCAAATATATACTTAGCCATTTAGTCCCTATAACTTCAGTATTTACTTCATTCCAGCTTATCCCACCATTATAAAAATTATTATCTTTTCTTAATGTTTCTTGTGATATATTAACTACTTTATCTTTTAAGTCTTTATTTAAATCATCTTGATTCAAATCTCTTTTTTCAGCATTATAGCCAATTAAATAATTTCCTGTATATTTTAAAGCTTTTTCTGTATCAAACGGCATTACTGCATTAATTATATTGTTTGCTCTTTCATCATTATTTATATCTTTTCTATTGGAATTTGATTCTAAAGAAATGTCATCTATATATAAATCAAATTCTCTTTCAATATCATATGTTTCAACACTATAACTTTTTTTCTTACTGCTTTTTTTGTAACCTATTATATGTTTTCCTTTACCCTTTAACTTTGAATGTGCATTTACATCTATAATCATATAAGGCATATATACACCTATTACATTATCAAGAGTTAATTCTTGTTTAAATTTTTCATTTGCAAAATATCCAGTATCTCCACCTTGTATATATTCTTTCAGGTTTTTTAATGCTTCTTCTTTCGTTAATTTAAATGGTAATATCTTATCAGGTATTAGTCCACTTTCTGTTATGTCATTAAGAGATAAAATACTTCTACACCATTGACACCTTGCAACTGGTTTGTCATGAGCATCTATTATTACTTCTGAACCGCATCCTTCACATTTAATAGCAACCATATTGTTAAAATTTTCATCGATGTTTAAGCTTGCTTTTCCACTGGTATTTCCTCTTAATTTTTTTATTTTATTACCATCACTTGTTTCTTCTTTAAAAAGACAACCACAATATTTACACTCTAATGATTTCAACTTATTGTTGTAAATTATTTCACTTGAACCGCACTTTATACAACTATATTGACCGTTTTTTGCATTCTTTGATAAATCTACTATCTTAATAACTTCATTTTCTTCAATATATTTTTTACAATTATTGCAGTAGTATTTATTTTGTTTTTTTACAACTTTATTAGTATCACAGATTGTGCATTGATATTTCATAAAATCACCTTCTTATTGTATTATAACATAACTTTTTTATGATGTTGGTCTACTTAACTTTTTCTTTTTTATATCATTACTTTCATAATTAAGTGTATTTTCAAATAAAATTACAATATCATCTTGAAATGTTAAACCGCTATTTATATTCTTACTAAATGCGCCATTTCCACCTGGTGAAAAGGAAATAAAATTATTTTTTTTCTTTCTTCCTAATTCATTCATCAATGGATTTTCAAAACTAATTTGCACCTCATCACCTTTGTCTTCTAGTATTAATCTATTTATTCTTTTTCTATCTTTTTCATTTTCTATATCACAATATTGATCAGAAAACCATACAATTTTTTGTTCTTGTTTATAACTTAGACCATAACCGTCAAATAAATAATCATTACTAATTAGTTCTTTTAAACTTGAAAAAAAGTTGTCATCTATTTCTCTTGTTATTCTTATTGGATTATGTGTTCTTATGCAAACTACAAATTCTCCACCTATATGGTCTGTTTCTAATACTACTTCACCATTTTCTATTATATATAGTTTTCTATCAGCTATATTTCTTTTTACTTCCACTTTCTTCACCTTCTAATTTCCAAGTAATTTAAATATTTGTAAGAACTATTATACATAATATTTGCATTTTTTGAAATGTTGTTTAAAAAATAGTAATTTTATTAGGTAAAAAATATTTACATAATAATTATATATACTTTACTTTTAATTTTAAGTTATAATTATATTAGGTGAGTAA
>JAGALD010000026.1 GCA_017625395.1 Bacilli bacterium
AATAATAGAGGATTACTTGCAAGAAGGAGGTAATTATATGTCAAAAAAAGTATTTGAATTTGATTTTCGTGGAAGAAAAATCGTTGTTGAAAATGGTGAAATGGCTAAACAAGCAAATGGTGCTGTTTTAGTTAGATATGGGGATACAGTTGTTCTTTCTACTGTAGTAGTTAAAAAAGAAGCTAATTTGTTATCTGATTTCTTTCCTTTAATGGTAATATATCAAGAAAAATTATATTCTGTTGGAAAAATCCCTGGTGGATTTATTAAAAGAGAAGGTAAGCCAACGGATGCTGCAACACTTGCTGCTAGAATGATTGATAGACCTATGAGACCTATGTTTAGAGATGGGTTTAAAAATGAAGTACAAATTGTTAATACAGTGTTATCAGTAGATACAGATAATTCTCCTGAATTAACTGCTATGTTTGGATCAAGTCTTTGTACATCAATTAGTGAAGTTCCTTTTGATGGTCCAATTGCTGGTGTTAAAGTTGGTTATGTAAATGGTGAATTTGTTATAAATCCAACTCCTGCTGAACTTGAAATGTCAGAACTTGATTTAACTGTTGCTGGAACAAAACATGCTATAAACATGGTTGAAGCAGGTGCTAAGGAAGTATCGGAAGAATTAATGTTAGAAGCATTGATGTTTGGTCATGATGCGATAAAAGAATTAATTAGTTTCCAAGAGGAGATTATTGCAGAAATTGGACTTCCTGATATGGAATATGAAACTCTTGAGATAACTGAAGAATTTAAAAAAGAAATTAGAGCATTATCTGAAGATAATTTAAATAATGCAATGAGAATTCATGATAAGTTAGAGAAATATGCTGCAATTGATAAAGCTAAAGAAGATATTGTAGAAAAATATAAGAGTGAATTTGAAGATAAATTAAAAGATGATGAATTTAACGAATTAATTACTAAAGTTAAATTAGTTCTTGAAGAAATTGAATATGAAATATTTAGACAAATAGTAGTAGTTGAAAAAACTAGAGCAGATGGAAGAAGTATGACTGAAATAAGACCTCTTTCTACTGCAATAGATTTATTACCTAGAACTCATGGTTCTGCTTTATTTACAAGAGGAGAAACTCAAAGTTTAGCAGTTACTACTTTAGGTGCTTTAGGTGAACATCAAATATTAGATGGTCTTAGCTTAGAAGCTGAAAAAAGATTTATGTTGCATTATAACTTCCCGGCTTTCTCTGTAGGTGAGACTGGAAGATATGGTGCTCCAGGGCGTCGTGAAATAGGTCATGGTGCATTAGGTGAGAGAGCACTTTTACAAGTTATGCCAAGTGAAGAAGAATTCCCATATACTGTAAGAGTTGTATCAGAAATTCTTGAAAGTAATGGTTCATCAAGTCAAGCTACTATATGTGCAGGATGCCTATCATTAATGGCTGCTGGTGTTCCTATAAAAGCTCCAGTTGCAGGTATTGCGATGGGATTAATTACTGCAGGAGATGAATATACAATTTTAACAGATATTCAAGGTATGGAAGACCATTTAGGAGATATGGATTTTAAAGTTGCAGGAACAAGAGAAGGTATTTGTTCTTTACAAATGGATATTAAGATTAAGGGAATTACTAAAGAGATTTTAAAGGAAGCACTTGATCAAGCAAAAGATGCTAGAATGGAAATTCTTGATGTAATGGAAAAGGAAATTGCGGAGCCTAGAAAAGAAGTTAGTAAGTATGCTCCAAAAACAGTAACATTTATGATTAAACCAGAAAAGATTAAAGATGTTATTGGTAAGGGTGGAGAAATGATTACTAAGATTATTCTTGAAGCAAGTAATGTTAAAGCAGTTACTGATATAAATGCTGTTAAGGTTGATTTAGAAGATGATGGAAGAGTAATTATTTATCACTCTGATCAAGATATAATTAATAGAACTGAACAAATGATTAGGGATGTTGTAAGAGAAGTAGAAGAAGGACAAATTTATACTGCTAAAGTAGTTAAAGTTGAAGAATTTGGATGCTTCGTACAAACTTGGCCAGGTTGTGAAGGACTAGTACATATTTCTGAACTTGCAAAAGAAAGAGTTAATAAAACAGAAGATGTTGTAAAACTTGGGGACGAAATAGTTGTTAAATGTATTGGTTGGGATAAAAAAGGAAGATTAAATTTCTCAAGAAAGAAAGTATTCCAAGATAATAAGAAAGAAGAAACAAAAGAAGAAGTACAAAAAGAAAATTAGTAATAAAAGTTAGAAATAATAAAAATATATTTCTAACTTTTTCTTTTTTTTAGTTTTCTTTATGTAAAATTAATTATTTATTCTTAAAATTAATTTAATAATAAAAAGTTAATATTTATTCAAATATTTGTTCCTGCCTTAAGAAGAAAATGGTGTAATTTAGGTAGTGAATGATTTCTAGAAGAAGAAAGATATATACTTGCAATGATAGAACCTAAGATATCTTCTTCAATTGATTTGGGAAAGGATATTGGTATAGTGGAAGCGTATATTAAAGAAACAGAAGAAGTTATGGATGATGAATTCTTTGGAGAGTCATATGACAAAGAATGGGCTTTAAAAGATCAAGGAAAAAGAGAGGGAATAAGAGAAATAGCAAAAAAAATGAAAAGTGATAATGTTTCTACAGAAAATATTTCTAAGTATACAGATCTTACTGTAGAAGAAATCGATAAACTATAGGAAGTAGATTAGAAATTTTGTTATTAATTAATGATAATTGTAAAAAAACCATAGAGAAATTTCTATGGTTTTATTATTGGCTTTTTACTATATAAATTATCATTTCTTTTTGCTATTAAATTGTAAATAGTGTCACATTTTAATTCTAATTCTAAAAGACTTATATTGGTTTTATTTATATTTGTTATAAGTGGTATGTTTAAATCTTTTTTTATTTTATTTATATAGTTTTTTCCTTTGGTATTGAATCCTAATATTCTTATATAATTAATTTGGTTATACTTTTTTCTTTCTTCTTTTGTGAAAGAACATAATATATGTATTAACATTCTTTTTATTTTACTATGTGTATATCTTTTAGTCTTTATTAATTCAACTAGTTCTTCTAGTGTATTTGCTTTATTTATATATTTGATAATTCTATTTTCTATTCCTTCATCTACTGTTTGATATTTAGATATGTTTGAATGTTCAGATATTATTCTATATTTTAATAATTCAAAATACTTTTGTTCTAGTATTTCATTATTAATAAAATGTATTACTTTTTTTGGTACATATTTTGTAATATCTTTATTTTCCTTTAATCCATTTCTAATACTTGTTGCACTTGTTACTTCATTTAATAATTCTTTTTGATGATAGTTGTTTGTTCTTTGAATGGAAATAGGTGTAATATTATATTTATTTTTTTCTATTTCTTTTATGTATGATAATCCTAGTAGGTCGTTAGGTGTTGTTACCGTTAAATTTGTGATTTCTTTTAATGCATTAGACATAGCAGTAGGGTAATTTATTCCTTTATCTAGTTGTTTTTTGACAAGTGTTTCGTATTCTTTGTTGTTAATTTGTGTCTTTGCAAGATGTTTTAGTTGTTCTATGTTATTGGATTCACTTCCAAATATTATTTTGTTACATTTTAAATGATTTAATATTTCGATTGAACCTTTTGCAAAAATATCTGCACTTTGTGTTACAAATTGAAATGGTAGTTCTACTACTAAATCAACTCCATATTCTAGTGCGATAGTAGCTTTATCATATTTTTCAATAATACTTAAATCTCCTCTTTGAGTAAAGTTTCCACTTAGTACTAATATTATTTCTTCATTATTATATAATTCTTTTATTTTCTTTATATGATGTAAGTGACCATTATGAAAAGGGTTGTATTCACAAATGATACCAATAGCCATAAAACCACCTCTTTTGAATTATTATACACGATTATGAAAAAAGTACTAGTAAAATTTTTTTATATACTGTATAATGACTTGCGTGGTGATATTATGATTAACTTAATTCCAATATTATCTAATATTGAAGAGTATATTGAAATCAATGAGGAATATGTAATTGATTCTTTAAAACTTAAGGAATCTGATATAATAGAATTATCTAAAGTTAAGGTTAATGGTACTATAAAAAAGAAAAATGATGATGAAATTTATTTGGATATTAATGTTTCTGGAAAGATGAAGATTAATGATTCTATTACTTTAGATGAAGTTTGGTATCCATTTTCTTTTGAAATTGATGAAAATTTAGATGAATTTGTTCAAAAAGATGAAAATTCTCTTGATATTATGGAAGTTTTATGGCAAAATATTGTATTGGAAGTCCCTCTTAGGTATACAACTACTGAAGATTATAGTTGTTATCAAGGAGATGGCTGGAAGTTGGTTAGTGAAGAAGAATTAGTTAAAAATAATCCTTTTAGTGCACTATTAAATGAGAAAGATAGGAGTGATTAGAGATGGCAGTACCTTTTAGAAAAGTTTCAAAAACTAGAAAAAGAATGAGAAGAAGTCACAATGCTTTAGAAGTTGTAGGAACTACTACATGTAAAGAGTGTGGTGCAGTTATTAAACCACACCGTGTTTGTAAAGAATGTGGAAGTTACAAAGGAAATAAAGTTGTTGAAACAAAAAATGCTGAATAAGCATTTTTTTGTTTGTGATTAATTTGTGAAAATTTGTTGAATAAAGTAGTAATTTATGATACCATTTAATTATAGAGGTAAGTGTTTAACGAGTAAAAGCCTTTAGTAGTTTTTTTGTTAACTGCAACGCTTTTGTTGTAGTAACTTATAGTTGGGAGGAAAAAATATGAAAAACAAAAAATATCTTGGAGTATTAGGATTAGGATGTGCTGCTTTACTATTAACTGGTTGTGGTGGTAATAAACTAACTTGTACTAATACAGAAGAACAAGACGGATTCGGTAAATCAACTGAAAAAATCGTATTTAATTATGACAAAGACGGAAAGAAAATTGAGAGCCTTGATATGGAAATGTCAATTGAATTAGAAAGTGATGAAATGATTGATATGTATAAAGGTTTCTTGGATCAAATGTGTGAAGATGAAGATGCACCAAGTGATTGTAAAGTAAAAACAAGTGGTAAAAAACTTACTTTAACTGCATCAGGAAAAGCTGAAGATATGGATTATGAGGAAGGAACTTCTATGGAAGAAGTTAGAGAAGAATTAGAAGAAGAAGGATATACTTGTAAATAATATGGTTGATTAATTTGTTAAACATAAAGAATTACAAAAAGTAATTCTTTTTTTTTGACATTTTTTTGTTAAATGATTATAATTTATGCAGGTGATTTATATGACTAATTATCAATTAATATTAGATGAAATAATTAATGAGAATGTTTCGTTAGGAAAAAGACCAACTTTACTTTTACATGCTTGTTGTGCTCCTTGTTCTTCTTATGTATTAGAATATTTATCTAAGTACTTTGAAATAACAGTCTTTTATTATAATCCAAATATATCTTCGTTAGAAGAATATGAAAAAAGAAAAGAAGAGATTAAAAGATTTATTGATGAGTGTAATTTTTCTAGTGATATAAAATTTGTAGAAGGTTTATATGATAATGATAAGTATGAAGAGGTTATTAAGGGGTTAGAGAATGAAAAAGAAGGTGGCTCTAGATGTAAGAAGTGTTATTATCTTCGACTAGAAGAGTCTGCAAAGTATGCAAGTGATAATAATTTTGATTATTTTTCAACAACTCTTTCAATTAGCCCTTATAAAAATGCTCAAGCTTTAAATGAAATTGGTAAAGAGTTATCTGATAAATTTGGTATTAGTTATTTGTTTTCAGATTTTAAAAAGAAGAATGGATATAAAAGAAGTATAGAGTTATCTTCAATATTTAAACTTTATAGACAAGACTATTGCGGGTGTATTTATTCACAAAAACGCTAGTCTTTTTTTCTTTTTTATGTTAGTCTTATTTTTATACTAAGGAGTTTTATATGAATGTAAAAAGAGTTGTTGTTGGAGATTTAAGAGAGAATTGTTATATAATTGAAAAAGATAATAAATGTTTAATTGTAGATCCTGGGGATGAGTTTTCTAAAATAAAAGAACAAATTGTTTTTCCTGTTATTGGGATTCTTATTACACATAGACATTTTGATCATATTGGTGCATTAGAAAGTTTAGTTTCTGAGTATCGTGTGCCAATTTATGAGATGATAAATACGCTTGAAGAAACTTACGAAATTGGACCATTTAATTTTAATGTTATTTATACACCTGGTCATACTAGTGATTCGATAACTTTTTATTTCTTCAAAGATGGTGTAATGTTTACAGGGGATTTTTTGTTTAAGGGTACTATTGGTAGATGTGATTTAGAAACAAGTGATGAAGATGAAATGAGAGATTCTTTAGAAAAAATAAAAAAATATAAAGATAATATTTCTATTTATCCTGGACATGGTGAATCTACAACATTACTTAATGAAAAAGAAAAAAATATCTATTTTAATATGTAAAATTATGTTATTATTTTAATGTACGAGGTGTAAGTTATGTATATAGATTTAATTATTGTAATTGTATTATTATTAGTTGTTTTAATTTTCTTTAGAAGATTTTCTAGTTTTGTATATTCAGTTGCTATTTTAGATATTTTTTTAAGAATTGTAACTTTTATAAAGAATAATGTTCCAATACCTGAACTTAGAACTTTGATTGGTACATATTGTCCAGAGAGTATTTCTTCTATAATTGGAAAATATTCTAATGGAATATTTTATACAATTTTAATGTGGGGATTTGTATTTATTTATATTTGCTTTTTATGTTATACGATAAAAGTATTTATTCGTAAGAAAAAGTAATAATTAAATAAGTAAAAAAAGCTTGATAAAATAAAGTTTTTATAATATAATCTTGTTAACAACGAGTGGAAGGCATCTTCCACTTTTTATATTGATGAGGTGATACTGTGAAGGAAAAAGTAATTGAGTTGATTGGTAATAGTCTTGAAGAACTTAATGTCTATGTATATGATGTTGTTTATGAAAAAGAAGGAAAGTATAATTATTTAAGAGTTGTTTTGGATAGCAATGAAATGATTGATATGGAAAGAGTTGTTGCTGCTACTAAAATAATTGATCCTCTTTTAGATAATCTTGATATAGAAGATGATAATTATATATTAGATGTTTATGCAAAATCAAAGGGAGATGAGTAAAATGAATGGTAAAGAATTTATTAAAGCAGTTGATTTAATAGTAAAAGAAAAAGGAATTGATAGAGAAATCGTGTTTGAAGCGATGGAATTAGCACTTGCTACAGCATACAAAAAGAATTTTAATTCTCTTACAAATTCTAAAATATTAATTGATAGAGTTACTGGTGATATTAAGGTATTCTCTTATAAGACAGTTGTTCCTGATGAAATGGCTGAAGATGATTACTTAGATGATGAAGATTTTGATGAAGAAGATGGTGAAGGAGAAGAAAGAGAAGAATTTAATCCTAATTACCATATTACTTTAACTGAAGCAAGAAAAGAAAATAAGGCATTAAATATTGGAGATACAATTGATACAGAAGTTACGCCTAAAGACTTTGGACGTGTTGCTGCATCAACTGCAAAACAAGTAATTGTTCAAAAGATAAGAGAAGCTGAAAGAAACTCAATAATGGGTGAATTTGGTGATAAGCAAGATGAATTAATGGTTGGTACTGTTGCATTAGAAGATGTTGATAATTATTTTATTGATCTTGGTAGAAGTAATGGTATTCTTCCTAAGAAAGAATGTATTCCTGGTGAAAAAGTTGAAATGGGACATCAAATTAAAGTTTATGTAAGCAAAGTTGATAATAGTGGTAAAGGATTATTTATTTTATTATCTAGATGTCATTATGGATTCTTAAAAAGATTATTTGAACTTGAAATACCTGAAATTAATGATGGATCAGTTCTTTTATATAGTGTTGCAAGAGATGCTGGTTCACGTAGTAAAGTAGCAGTATATTCAGAAAGTTCTAATATTGATCCAATTGGTGCATGTATTGGAGAAAAAAGAACAAGAATTTCTAGAATTATTGATGAGTTGTCAGGAGAGAAAATTGATCTTGTAAAATATGATAAGGATCCTGCTGTGTTTATTGCAAATGCACTTGCTCCTGCTAAAAATTTACATGTAATAATAACTGATCCTAAGAAACAAGAATCAATTGTTGTAGTAGATGATGAAAACTTCTCATTAGCAATTGGTAGAAAAGGACAAAATGCACGTCTTGCGTCAAAGTTAACTCACTATAAAATTGATATTAAGAGTATTGAACAAGCAAGAGAAATGGGAATCAACTTTAAAAACTAGGAGGTATTTATGAAAGAGAAAAAAATACCACTAAGAACATGTGTAGTTACTAAAGAAAAGTTTCCTAAAAAAGAACTTTTGAGAGTTGTAAGAACTCCTTCTGGTAGTATTGAAGTGGATTTAACTGGAAAAATAAATGGACATGGTGCATATATTAAAAAAGATAGACAAGTAGTAGAGAAAGCTTCTAAAAGTAAAGTTCTTGAAAGGTATCTTGAGACTACAATAGATGCATCAGTTTATGATAAAATAATTGAATTAATTGGTGAGGTGGAAAATGGCGAATAATGAAAGACCTGAATGGGATGAATATTTTATTGAAATGGCAAAGCTTGTTTCCACTAGATCAAATTGTGTAAGTAGAAAGGTTGGTGCTGTTATAACCGTTGATAATCAAGTTGTTGCAACTGGATATAATGGCGCTCCTAAAGGACTTTATCATTGTGTTGATAAAGGCGGATGTTTAAGAAAATTAAATAATATAGAGTCTGGTACAAGGCAAGAGATTTGTAGAGCTGTTCATGCTGAACAAAATGCAATTATTAGTGCTGCTGTTAAAGGTGTAAGTATAAAAGGTGGTACATTATATGTAAATACATATCCTTGTAGTATTTGTACTAGAATGCTTATAAATGCTGAGATTTCTAAAATTGTTTATGATAGTGATTATAGTGATCCACTATCTAAAGAAATGTTAGATGAAAGTAAAATAGAGGTAAAAAAATACGTTAAAAAAAAATAAAGAAAGAGTAGGTGATTAGCATGATGAGTATATTAGAATACGCTAGTGATGTTAATAAAAGTGTGGAAGAGATAATGAATCTTTGTAATAAGTTGGGTATTAAATATGATGGAGAAGATTCGCTATTATCTGAAGACGATATTGTGTTACTTGATGGAGAAGTTGAAAATGGTGATGATACTTATTTAGAATTAACTGAAGAAGAAGTTTTAGATGAGAGAATTGAACAAATAATTAGTGATGCAAAAATTGATGTTGATAATACTACTAATAAAGAAAAGTTAAAATCTAAATCTGAACGTGTTGAAAATAGTAAGGTTAAGTTTCAAAAAGAAAGAAAAGAATTATATAAACATCGTGAAAAGTTAATGACTAATGAAGAAGAAAAAGAAGAAAATATAATTCTTTATAAAGAAGATATGACTGTAGCTGATCTTGCTAATGAATTAAAAGTAAATAGTACTGAAATTATCAAAAAATTAATGAAATTAGGTATTATGGCTAATATCAATTATTCACTTTCTTTTGAAGTTGTTGAGTTAATTGTCATTGATTATGATAAAGAACTTAAAAAAGAAGAATCTAAAGATATTAGTAACTTTGAAAAGTATGAAATAAATGATAAAGAAGAGTACTTGGTTGATAGACCACCTATAGTAACTGTAATGGGACATGTTGACCATGGAAAAACATCTTTACTTGATAAGATTAGAGAAACAGATGTTGTAAGTGGAGAAGCTGGTGGAATTACTCAAGCAATTGGTGCATATCAAACAGTATGTAATGATAAGAAGATTACATTTATTGATACTCCTGGGCATGAAGCATTTACTGAGATGAGAGCTCGTGGTGCTAGTGTTACTGACGTAGTTATTATAATTGTTGCAGCAGATGATGGTGTTATGCCTCAAACTAAGGAAGCAGTTGATCATGCAAAAGCTGCTAATGTACCAATATTAGTTGCAATTAATAAGATAGATAAACCAGAAGCAAATATAGAAAGAGTTATGACTGAACTTGCTGAATATGGTCTTACTCCAGAAGAATGGGGTGGAGACACTATTTTCAATAGAATTTCTTGTAAGACTGGTGAAGGAATTGACAAGTTATTAGAAAATATTATTTTAGTTAGTGAAATGGCTGAACTTAAAGCGAACCCTTCAAGATATGCAATTGGTACTGTTATTGAGTCTAGACTTGATAAGAAGATTGGTGTTATTGCAACAGTTTTAGTTCAAAATGGTACTTTAAGACTTGGTGACCCTGTAGTAGTGGGAACTAGTTGTGGTAAGATTAGATCACTTAAAAATGATAAGGGATTAGATATTACTGAAGCAGGTCCATCTATGCCTGTTGAGATTACAGGAATTCAAGAGGTTCCTCAAGCTGGTGATAAATTCATGGCGTTTGAGACTGAAAAACAAGCTAAGAGTATTGCTGATAGAAGAAAAATGAGAACTAAAGAAAAAGATACTAATAGATCTGGAATGACACTTGATGACTTGTTTGGTGCTATTAAAGAAGGTGTTAAAGAAATTAATGTTGTATTAAAAACTGATGTTAATGGAAGCCTTGAAGCTATTAAACAAAGTCTTGCTAAAATAGAAGTTGATGGTGTAAAAGTATCTGTTATTAGAGGTGGAGTTGGAACTATTACTGAAAGTGATGTAATTTTAGCTCATGCTTCTAATGCTATAATCATTGGATTTAATGTTAGACCTACTTCTTCAGTAGTAGATAGTGCTAAGGAATATAATGTAGATATAAAACTTTATGATATTATTTATAAGATGATTGAAGATATAGAAAATGCTATGAAAGGTCTACTTGATCCAGTTTATGAAGAAGTTGTAATTGGTGAAGTTGAAGTAAGACAATTATTTAGATTTTCTAAAATTGGAATTATCGCAGGAAGTCATGTTAAAACAGGACTTGCTAAGAATGGCGCTAATGCTAGAGTAGTAAGAGATGGTATAGTAATTGCTAATACTAAGATTAAATCTCTTCAAAGAGAAAAAGATCAAGTTAAAGAAGTTCAAAAAGGAATGGATTGTGGTCTAACTCTTGATAATTTCCAAGATATCAAAGAAAATGATATGATTGAAGTATATGAATTAAAAGAAATAAAAAGATAACATAGACA
>JAGALD010000027.1 GCA_017625395.1 Bacilli bacterium
AAGAGTAAAAACTCTTTCATACGGATATGATCAATCGCCTAATTATGGTGAAGCAATGATAGTACCATTCAGTGAAATAAAACTAGAAAAAGGTGGAGACTCTCCATTTGGAGAATTTGTTAAAGACCAAAGTTATATCATCGTAGTTAATGAAGGTGATGGATATTCATACTATGTTAATAGTTTGGATGAAGCGGGATTTAAGATTGATGGTGTAAGAAATATATATATTAATGAAGAACTTATATCATCAAGTAATGAAATAAAAGAACCAAAAACAATTTCTAATATAAAAAATGGTGACGAAGTAAAAATAAGTGGTGCAACACTAAAATTAAGTGAAAGAAATAACTCATCTTCAAAATTCGTACTAATGGACATCACTTATCAAACATATGACGAAGGTGATTCAATTACTTTAGTAGATGGATCAAAATGGTATGTAATAGAAGATAATAAAAATATGATAATACTTATTTCCAATGGTTCAGTCAAACAAGATGGTACTCTTGTTAATAATTACAACGACGAAAATAAAGTTATGTATAATATTAATACAAACAAATCAAAATATAACCCAAATTTAGCAGGAAGTGTTGGAGATATTGTAGAAAACAAGTTTAAACCAAATTTCCTAACTTCACTAAGTAAAAATGGTGGGTTTACTTATGGATTTAAAACAAGACTTTTAAATATGAATGATATTGTAAGAATAATGAAATTAGAAGACTACTATGATCCATCTCTTCATGAAATAGTGGATTTTGCAAGTGCTTCAGCTCCAAAAGGTGAATTTTTATGGGGATTACTTAATAAAGATGAAACCAAAAGATGGCTAACAGAACCTAATGCATTTATTGATACTAATTGTATTCATTCTGAAGAACAAGTTGGCGCTGATGTATCTGGACATGTTCTAATATTTAGATACAATTGTGCTACTACTTCAGATGTATCTGAAAAAGGTTTAATAAGACCTGTAATCACAATTTCTAAAGGAAATATTAAAGAGTAAGAAGATGACATAAATGTTGTCTTTTTTATTGCTTTTTCTTATTCAAAAAGTTATAATAGAAAGCATACTTTAAGGAGTGTGACCATCAATGAAAAGTAATTTGCCAGTGCTTTTATTAAAGAATATGGTTCTATTTCCTTATAATGAAATTAGAATAGAATTTGATTCGGATAATGACAAGAAACTTCTTTCGTTAGCTGAGTCTTGTTATGATAATAATATTTTGATTGTAAATCCAAGTGATAGCTTGGAAACTAATCCTGAAATTGATGAGTTACCAACTTATGGTATCATTGGTAAAATCAAAATGAAACTTGATATGCCAAATGGAAAAACCAGAATAATAATTTTAGGTGAGGCACGTGTTAAAATATTTGCCTATTCTAAAGATGAAGGAATATATGAAGCATTGTATAGTAACATGCCGATAGAAGAATTAACTGTTAAAGAAGAAATGGCATACGTAAGAGCTTTAAATAAACATATAGATGTTTATGTAAGAGAAGTTCCTTACATGTCAAATACAATATTATCTCAAACAGCAGGTATTAATAATATTGATAAATTAACAGATATAGTAGTTCTTTATTTGCCAGTTACAAATGAAAGAAAACAAGAGTATTTAAAAGAATCATCATCAACTAGTAGAGTTAAAATGATTCTTGATGATATAAATAAAGATATAGAAATATTAAGATTAGAACAAAAAATAGAAACAAATGTTGCATTAGGGCTTGAACAGTCGCAAAAAGAGTTCGTTTTAAGAGAGAAAATTAAAGCAATTCATGAAGAACTTGGTGATGAAGAACAAAGTGAATTTGATGTATTAAAAGAAAAAATAAATGAACTTGACTGTCCTGAAAAAGTTAAAGAAAAACTTTTACTAGAACTAAATAAATATTCAATTTCTAATTCATTATCACCTGAGACAGGTATGATTAGAAATTATATTGATTGGTTACTTAATCTTCCATGGAATACTTATACTGAAGATAGAAAAGATTTAAAGAAAGTAAGAGAAATTTTGGATAGCACACATTATGGTCTTGATAATGTAAAAGATAGAGTAATTGAATATCTTGCAGTAAAACAAAATACGAATAATCTAAGAAGTCCAATAATATGCTTAGTTGGACCACCTGGAGTAGGAAAGACCACATTTGCTAAAAATATTGCAAAGAGTCTAAATAGAAAAGTTACAAAAATTTCTGTTGGCGGAATAAACGATGAAGCAGAAATAATAGGACATAGACGTGCATACATAGGTGCTGCGCCTGGTCTTATTATTCAAGGAATGAAAAAAGCAGGGACAAAAAATCCAGTATTCATTATTGATGAAATCGATAAAATGACTAAAGATATAAAAGGGGATCCCGCATCTAGTCTATTAGAAGTTTTAGATAAAGAACAAAATAAATACTTTGTAGATCATTATTTAGAAGAGGAATTTGACTTAAGTAGTGTTATGTTTATTGCAACAGCAAATTACTTATCACAAATACCAGATGAACTAAGAGATAGATTAGAAATTATTGAACTTTCTTCATATACAGAATTTGAGAAATTAGACATTGCAAAAAATCATTTAATTATTAATCAAATGAAAGAACATGGACTAAAAAATACACAAATTGAATTTATGGATGAAGCTATTCTTACATTGATAAGAAATTACACAAAAGAGTCAGGTGTAAGAGAACTTGATAGATTGATTGCAACAATAATGAGAAAAATAGTTAAAAAAATTGTAGTTGATAAAAGTAAATCAAAATATTTAATAGATTCCGATAGCCTTGAAGAATATCTTGGAGTAAAAAAATATTTATATAATGATAACGACGATGATGAGAGAGTTGGTATTGTAAATGGCTTAGCATATACAATATATGGTGGGGATATTCTTCCAATTGAAACAACTATGTTTAAAGGAAAAGAAGAATTAATATTAACTGGATCTTTAGGCGAAGTAATGCAGGAATCAGCAAAAATTGCGTTTGATTATATTAAATCAAATGCAGAAGAGTTTGGAATTGATTTGAAAGAACTTGAGGATAAGTCAATTCACATTCATGTTCCAGAAGGTGCAATTCAAAAAGAAGGTCCATCAGCTGGTGTAGCATTAACCACAGCACTAATAAGTTTGTTTACTGATTTACCAATCTCATCAAGGATAAGTATGACGGGAGAAATCACTTTAACAGGAAGAGTTCTACCAATTGGTGGATTAAAAGAAAAAGTTATTGGAGCATATCGTGCTAGAGTTAATAAGATTTTTATTCCAAGAGAAAATGAAAAAGATTTAAAAGAAATCCCAGATAATATTAAAGAAAAAATTGAATTTGTTCTAGTTGATGATTATCTAGACATATATAATAGTGTAGGAGGAAATGAAAAAAATGGAACTAAAAAGAGTAATAGAAAACCTAGAAGTTAAAAATGCAATAAGTAATGATACTGTAGAAGAATTAATAAAAAAATATTGTTCTACTAAAGAAGATTATGAAAGATTTTTAGAAATTTTTGCAAGAATTTTTGTAGGGAGACAACTTTATCCAATTTTAATTTCAGATAAATATGATAAACTTATCAAGATGATTGAAAGTGCAAGAACAAAGGGGATTAATAAAAATGCAAAAGATTCACTAGCATATGAAGAAGCGATATTAAATGAAATAAGTTATCATCAAAATCAAACTGTATTTGATATACATGGAGAAGATTTTTGCCAAGCTCATGCTTTGTTTGAAAGTTCAATAGCATCTTCAAAAAATAAAAGTGATAAAAGTAGTTTTGCAGAGAAAATTAAGAAAATGTATAATTGTGCATTAATAGCACAATCAGATGATGAATTATCAGCCAGTGATCTTGGTAAAACAGCAGGTACATTAAAGGCACTTAAATTACCAAAAGAAGAACGCTTATCTTGGTTAGAAGCATATTACAGAGAACATCCAAAGGCTAAATTATGTTGTGATGTTAACTTCTTGTATTTTGCAAACTATGTATTAAAGTCACATCCAAGTTCATGTACGGAAGATTTTATAGATCTTATAAAATCAGTTTCATCAATTACTATGATGTCTTATGAAGAAATAGCAAAAAATAATTTTTCGATTGATGATTATAAAAGAGTACTAAAAAAAGTTAATCAAAATATAGCTAGTTATGAAAATAAAAAATCAAAGGAAAATAAACCAAAAACAAAAATAAAAGACTTTTTTGATAGAAAACGTCCTAATTAATGATATAATGAATTATATCAAGAATAAAGAGGTGTGTTATGATATCAATAATAATATTAGCAATTATACAAGGAATTGCAGAATTCTTGCCAATTTCTTCGTCTGCTCATTTAATAATTTTTAGAGATTTGTTTTTTATTGGAAATGATGTTATATCAAGTGATTTAGAATTAACTTTTGATATAGCACTACATTTTGGTACTGCACTAGCTATATTAGTATACTTTTTCAAAGATTTCTTAAATATGGCGATTAAAGGCTTTACAAAAGGTATAAAAGATAAAGATGGAAAAATAATGTGGTATATTATTGCTGCAACTATCCCAGCTGCTGTAGTAGGACTTTTATTTGAAGACATAATTGATGAAGTATTAAGAACCAAATACTGGTTAATTGCTTTAGCACTTATTGTTATGGGAATAATAATATATGTAGTAGATAAGAAAATGCCAAGAAATAAAGAAGTTAAAGATATGACTTTAAAGGATGCAATAATTATTGGTTGCAGCCAAGTATTTGCACTAATACCTGGATTTTCTAGAAGCGGTACGACAATAGCAACTGGAAGACTTCTTAACTTAGAAAGAGAAGATGCTGCAAAATTTTCGTTTTATTTATCTGCGCCAGTTGTGCTAGGAGCAGTAATACTTCAATTTATTAAAGTTGATTTAACTTTAATTCTAAATAATATTTGGATGTTTATATTAGGAATATCTATTTCCTTTATAGTAGGTATCTTATGTATTAAATTCTTACTAAAATATCTAAAAACCAATGACTTTAAACTTTTTATGTGGTACAGACTAATATTAGGAATAGTAGTGCTTGTATATTTAATTATTTAAGACTTTTCTCAAAGTCTTTTTCTTTTTATTAAAAAAAATGATTTTAGGTCTTCCCAAATAAAAAAAATGTGTTATAATTAAAGAGCAATTACGAATTGGGGCGTTAGCTCAGTTGGTAGAGCAACTGACTCTTAATCAGTGGGTCTAGGGTTCGAATCCCTAACGCCCCACCATTATAGTAATAAAAACTTAGTAATAATTTTACTAAGTTTTTTTATTTAATAAGTTATACTAATAAAAATAATTCATATATTATTGTGATTATAGGTGATTAAATGAATTTATCAGTGGCAACAATAATAATGTTTACAACGTTAGTATTAGGAACAATTTGTAGAACATTCAATATTTGCTCAGAAGCAAATATTCCTCTTCAAAACCTAATAATAGGGGTAATATCAGGTTTTTTATGCTTTTTTACAGGAATAGAAAATAATTTATTGTCTGCAATAATTTTTTGTGTAATATCTTCATTTTCTGCAGGTGGAGTATATGATTTATCAAAAATGGTTAGAAGAACAAGAAAATAAGGCTAGTTTTCTCTAATCTTTCAATTTTACTGTTGACTATTAAACCAAAATTAATGTATAATGAATTAGTCAGGCGATGGAGACATACTCAAGAGGCTGAAGAGGCGCCCCTGCTAAGGGTGTAGACCGGGCAACTGGTGCGAGGGTTCAAATCCCTCTGTCTCCGCCATTATGAAATAAAGTTCTGTTTTACAGAACTTTTTTTATTTTATATGATTCTAGATAACACTTTTTTCATATGTGCATCATGTTTTCTATATTGACTTCTTTGGCTCTCGGGAATATTTATTTTATGCTTATTAGCAACATTATCTAAAATATCCTCAATATCTAATGTTATGAAAAAAGAAAACAGTTCTTTAAGTTCAGGAAACTTATTAATCTCATTAATATCATTTAAATTAAGACCAAGTATTGGTGTTTTGTATGTAAAAGGTTTATCATCATCGTATTCATCAAAAGACTCCTCATAATCGTATAATGGTGCAAGAGTAATTATTCTGCCTCTTTTTTTAAATAGTAAATTATTAACAGTCCTATCTTCTTGATTCATATATACATCAAGAGCAACCATTTTCAACAGTTGTGAAACTAATTCTCTATATTTGTTATTTGTTTTATAGTTTTCTCTTATTAATTCTAGATTCCTTAGATTAATACAATTTCTATCAAAAACTTGTTCTGGAAGTAAATATTTATATCCATGTTCCCTAAATGATTTGGAAAGTAATACGTATTTTTCTTTTCCGTCATCAGTCAATACATTACCAATGTTATATTGAATTGTCGAAAGTTCTAGTAAGTTGGCAAGAACTTCACCAATTAATTCATTTAAAAAATGCTTTGCAGGGTCATAGTAAAGATTAAAGTCTTTAAAATAATACCATGTCCCATCAATATTAACCCAGTGGTTCCAACATTCTATTACACCTTTATCTATTTTTAGAATACGAGATAAAATTCTTGGATCGGTTTGTGTTTTAGTAAAAGGAATAACAGGTGTATTTTCTAATATTAAATTTTTAATTTCCATAACATCACCACACGTTTACGTATTTTAACATAAAAAACTATAATATCATATATATTTTTGTTTTTCTTGAAATGATTGAATTACTATTATATAATTATTTATATAATAGGTAAGGAGAAAAAGTATGGAAGAATTAAATAAAACAGAAGAAAAAGAAAATATAAAAAATACTAAAAAGACTATTAAAGAGGAAAAAAAGAATAGAAAAAAAATAAAAAAACAACTTCGTAAAGTAAGCGCTGATAAAGAAGAAATTGTAGAAATAAGAAAAAAAAGATATATTATTGAAACAATAATTATAGTAGTGTTAGCAATTTTCATGTTAATTCTTTTATGTAATAGAACATTCTTTAGAGAAGAATATAAAACAAATAAAATAAATATCGATATTCCATTGCTTACATTTTTTATAAGTGATGATGGAAATGAAATTGTACTAAAAACATTGAGAAAATCTGAATATTTAAAAGAATACTTTGACTTATACTTATCTAACTTAGCAAGATATAATTGTGATACAACCGGTTTTTATTATGATAATTCTACAAGAACTGCAATTTATGACATAACTATTGAAAAAGACTTTGCTATTAAAACAATTAAGATAAAATACACTAATGGAGATGCTAATCAATTATGTGATGTTACAAACAACTATTCAGAATAGTTGTTTTTCTTTTAGATATGTTTGTTTGACAAAAACACCCTTTTTTGCTAAAATATAAAAATGTCACGTGTAAAGAAGAGGTGTATTAAAGTGTTTTATGATGAAGTAAAAACAATCAATGCTTGTGATGATGAACCGTCCCTGATTTTCGAACTACTTAAGGAAAATCATATAGATCTAATAGATAAAATACTATCTAGAAAGACTTTTGACATTAATGTAGTTGATGAACAAGGAAACAATATTTTAACTAGATTATTAAAAAGAGGACATTACAACATAGTTTTAAAACATATGAAAGATAAGAGATGGGATATAAATCATCAAAATAATGATGGTGATACATTTGCTCATATCTTAGTATCAATGAACTATGTAAATGTTGTTGATATAATAAAAGGATTAAAGAAAAATAAAAATTTCTTACCTAATATAAGAAACAATGATGGAGATACAATTTTAGATAAATCAATAAAAAATAGTTATATTTATACAACTGCTAAAATTTTAGAAGATGATAGATTTAACAGCGTAGGAGTATTATCATTTAAAAGACTTTATGATACTTACATAAAAACAAATAACTATGGTAAGTATACAAAGTTAAATAATTTAGAAATGATAATTTATAACTTAGAAAATAAAGAAGTAGCTCCAAAAGTTAAAGAAGTTATAAATAACGTAAAAGATAATTTTGATATTATAAAAGAAGAATTTATTAATGATAAAACAGATAGTATTGACAATATAGTAAATAGTATCCTGTTTGCATAAGAAGAATAATTCTTCTTTTTCTTTTCTAGAGATTGTTGAAAAGATTTTATTGTGATATTATAATTGTTACGAGAAAGAAGTGATATTATGAAATTACCAGATTACAAAGAAGCAAGAAAAAGAACAAATTCTACTGTTGAAAAAGAAATATATGAATTAGATTCCTCAATCAGTAATATTGGTGCTGGGAAAAAATATTATATAAAGACATATGGTTGTCAAATGAACGAGCATGATACAGAAAATATAAAAGCAATGTTAGAACAATTAGGGTTTGCTGAAGTAGATGATTATATAAATGCTGACTTAGTTCTTTTAAACACTTGTAGTATAAGAGAAAATGCACATAATAAAGCATTTGGAATGTTAGGAAGATTAAAGCATTTAAAGGAAGAAAAAAGAGAATTAATTGTTGGTCTTTGTGGATGTATGGCTCAAGAAGAAAAAGTAGTAGATGAAATAATGCATAAATATAAATGGGTAAATTTTGTATTTGGAACTCATAATATTCATAGACTTCCTTATATACTAAATGAATCTTTTAATAGTATGAAACAAGAAATAGAAGTATATAGCAAAGAAGGAAATATTGTCGAAGGAATGCCAGTAAAACGTGCTAGTAAATACAAAGCATATGTAAATATTATGTATGGTTGTGATAAATTCTGTACTTACTGTATAGTTCCATATACAAGAGGAAAACAAAGAAGTAGAGAAAAAGATGATATCATAGAAGAAGTTTTAAAACTTAAAGAAGAAGGATATCAAGAAGTAACACTACTAGGACAAAATGTTAATGCTTATGGTAAAGATTTCTCTTATAATTATAATTTAGAAAATTTATTAGAAGATGTTAGCAAAACAAATATTCCAAGAGTTAGATTCATGACTAGTCATCCATGGGATTTTACGGATGGAATGATAGAAGTTATAAAGAAATATCCAAATATAATGCCTGCAATTCACTTACCAGTACAATCAGGTTCTTCTAAAATATTAAAGTTAATGGGAAGAAAATACACAAAAGAAGAGTATATTGAATTATTTGATAAATTGAAAACTATTCCAAATGTAAGTATCTCAACAGATATTATTGTAGGATTCCCAAATGAAAGTGATGAAGATTTTAAAGAAACATTAGATTTAGTTAATTATTGTAAGTATGATAATGCATTTACATTTATCTTTTCACCAAGAGTAGGAACTCCAGCTGCAAAATTAGAAGATAAAATTACACTTGAAGAAAAAGAACAAAGATTATATTTGTTGAACGAAACAGTTAATAAGTATTTCTTAGAAAATAATAAAAAGCTCGTTGGACAAAAAGTAAAAGTATTAACAGAAGGAACAAGTGAAAAAGAAGGAATGCTTTTTGGATATACTGAAACAAATAAATTGATAAATTTTGTTGGAACAGATGATTTAATTGGTAAAATCATTGACATCGAAGTAACAGATGCTAAAACATGGAGTCTAGATGGAAAAGTTTGCTAAGGATGAATTACTAACTAAAATAGATGAATTAATTTCATTAATAAAAGAAATGCCAACGTATAAACGATATATAGATATTTGCAATCAAATGAAAAAAAACAAAGAAATTACAAATATAATTTCTAATATAAAAAAGAAACAAAAGGAAGCAGTTAACCTTGAATATAGAAAAGAAAATACATCTGCGATAGATAAGGAAATAGAAGTATCTTTAAAAACATTGATGGAATATCCAATCTATCAAGAGTATTCGTATCTTCAAGAAGATTTAAACAATATGTTTCAAACTATTAGAAGTATTTTAGAAAATCATATAAATGAAAAAATTAAATAGCAATATTGCTATTTTTTTTAACTATTAATATTCTTTCGCATAAATTAGAATGAGGAGGAATATTATGGCTAGCTATAAAGAAATTGTTACCAAGGCTGTAGTAGGTAAAGGTAAAAAAAATTTTGTTTCAGAACATATGGTATCTCCACAGATTACACCAACAACAATTTTAGGATGTTGGGTAATAAACCATAATTTTAATGGTATTAAAAACAACGATGATGTTACAGTAAATGGAAGTTTTGATGTAAATATTTGGTATTCTAAAGAAAATAATACAAGTACAGAAGTTATAAAAGATACCATTAACTATAGTGAAAAAATTAAGGTAAAAATGAGTGGAGATAACTATGATGGAAATGAAGATATTATAATACGCTCATTAAAACAACCAACATGCAATAAAGCAGAAATCATAGATGGTAAAATAAAATATAGTATAGAAAAAGAATTAGCAGCTGAAGTAGTAGGAGATGCTAAAATAAAAGTAGGAATAAATGAAGATGATGAAGAAGAAATGGAAGAAGAAATAAAAGAAGAAAACACAGCAAATGAAAATATAGAACAAGAGATTAACAATACTGTAAAAGAAGATTTTTTATAACATGAATAGTACCGATAGGTACTTTTAATTTTGCTATTTAATTTTGTTATGGTATACTAATTATAACAATAAGAGGCTATATAAT
>JAGALD010000028.1 GCA_017625395.1 Bacilli bacterium
AGGATCAACTGCTAAACCAATATTTGATTATGCGCCAGGAATGGAATTTAAAAACTGGTCTACATATACATTATTTGATGACTCTAAGTATTATTATAGTAGTGGTCAAGAAATAAGAAACTCTGATAGAAAACATATGGGTGTTATTACTCTTAGAACTGCTCTTGCTGAATCTAGAAATGTTCCTGCATTAAAGGCTTTCCAAGCAGTGGATAATAGAAAGATATATGATTTTGTTACATCACTTGGAATTACTTTAGAGCCTGAGACAGTAAGAACTAAGCATTTACATGAAGCACACTCTATTGGTTCATTTAATGGTTCTAATCCTTTAGAAATGGCTGCTGCTTATGCTGCTTTTGCAAATGGTGGTATTTTCTATGAGCCTTACACTATAAATAAAATTGTATTTAGAGATACTGGTGAAGTTCTTACTCATGAATCTGAAGGAAAGCGTGTTATGCGTGACTCTACAGCATTCATGATTACTGATGCTCTTAAAACTGCTGTTAATGATGGACTTAGCTATGTTGCTAAAATTAATGGTGTTAATGTTGCTGCTAAAACTGGTACAACAAACCATACAGCTGCTACTGTTCAATCATTTGGTCTTCCTAACTCCGCTATTAATGATGCTTGGGTTATTGGATATGACCCTAATATTTCTATTGGTATATGGTATGGATATGAGCCTATTAGTAGAGAGTATTACACTACACCAATAACTGCAGCTCAACAGAGAAAAGCATTATTTTCTGCTGTTGGTTCTAAGATATTTAAGAAAGATGGTTCTGACTTTAAAGTTCCATCTAGTGTAATAAAAGTTGCAGTTGAATTTAATGATGATGTTTCTAAGGAGCCAAAATTAGCTAGTGAGTTTACTCCTGCTGAAAAAATTAGATATGAATACTTTAGAAAAGGAACTGAACCTACAGAAGTTTCTACAGCATATCAAAGATTACCTGATCCTACTGGTTTAGCTGTAACATATGAACCAACTACTCTTTCAGTTAATATTTCATGGAAGGCCATTACTACTCCTACTGATATAGTTTCTGAATATGGTACTTTAGGATATAGAATATATAAAGATGGTCAATTAATTGGATTTACTACTGAGTCAACATATAAGATATCTAATGTAGTTGATCCAAATGGAACATATAGAGTTGCTGCTGGATACCAAGATAATCAAACATTAGATAGCTTAGGAATTTCTAAATCACTGGAATATGAAGATCCTAATAAATATGCCGCTGACTTGTTAGTACCTAAGAGTAAAACTTATCATGTTGGTGATGTATTAGATTCATATGATGCTAACCCTGGTATAGGAGATGTTAAAGTAACAAACAATGGTGAAGCAATTAGTAATGCAACAATAGCTATATCTGTTACAAATGTTAATGGAGAATCAATTGCTAATGTTTCAACTATGGAGGAAGATGTATTTACAATTACATATCACATTAATTATAAAAACTTTACTGCAACACTAAAGAGAACAATTACTATAGCTGCAAAAGTGCAAGAACCTACACCACCTCCTACACCTACGCCAGAGCCAGAAGTAAAACCTGATCCTACACCTACACCTACACCACCTTCTGAAGATACTCCGGATCAAGGGGAAAATCCTCTTCCAGAACAAAGTCAAACACAATAAAAGATTGGATTTTGAACTTGTAAGATAAAAGTAGACACAAAAAAGATGTGTTTACTTTTTCTTTTTGTATAATTTAATAAAGGAGATGAAAATATGCAAGTAAGACCTAGAGGTGGCAAGAATAACTATCATTCAAAAGAAGAAAAAATAAAAATAGTAAAAGAAATGTTAGATTTTAATCTCAGTCCACTTTATATAGAGAAAAAATATAATATATCTCATTCTTTGGCAGGAAAATGGAGAAAAGATTATTTAGAAAGAGGAGAAACTTCTTTAGTAAATAAAAAAAGCCTGGAAATCCAATATGTAAATTTTCAAATAAGAAGAATTTAACGGACATAGAAAAGCTTCAATATGAAAATATGAAATTAAGAATCGAGAATGAACGCTTAAAAAAAGGATACCTAATGAAAGGAGATGGTTCGGTTGTAATTTTCAAGAAATAAAACAAAAAGAGTTTGAAATTATAGAAATATTAAGTCAAGAATATTCTGTTAAATCTTTATGTGAATCAATGAATATATCAAGAAGTGGTTATTATAAATGGTTGAAAACAAAAGATATATTAAATCAATATGAAATAAATCGTAGAGATTTAGAAATATTAATAAAAGATATTCATAAAAGAAAACCAAGTTATGGTTATCATAGAATAAATTATTTAATTTGTAAAGAAACAGGTTGGGTAGTATCGGATAACTTAATACACAAAGTTTGTAAGATATTAAAAATAAAAAGTAAAGCTAAGCATTATTCTATTTATAAGAAGCCAGGAGAAGAATCTATTAAATATCCAAATCTTATTAATAATAATTGGAATACTACAAGACCATTAGAAAAAATAACATCTGATACAACGATGATATGGTTTAAAAAGCAAAGATATGATTGGACATATTATGTTGATGCATTTGATGATTCAATAATAGGTTCTGATGTAAAACCTTTTTATCATGGAGTTAGTATATCCAATCATAAATCAGCTTTAAATGATATGTTAAATAACAAAATAAAAAGAGGATATAAAAGCCAAGAAACGATTTTCCACTCTGATCAAGGCACAATATATTCCTCAGTGTCATTTAATAATGCACACAAAGATTATAACATAACAAGGTCAATGTCGAGAATAGGAACTCCAACCGATAATCCAATAATTGAATCTAAAAATGGTTGGTTAAAGAAAGAAATGTATATAGATTTTAACCAAAATGATTATGAAACTGTTGAAGATTATATAAGTGCAATCATATATGACCATAATTATTTAAGACCTAGTTATGCTTTAAATTATAAAACCCCAATTGAGTATAGAACTCAATTAGGGTTTAATTAAAATCTTTTTACTGTCTACTTTTCGTTGACAAGTTCAATTTCCAATCTTTTTTTATATAAATAATTCACTTATTAACATAATTAATATTCCTAATATAAACATTAGCAGTAACCCTGTCTTATTTTTATATTTTAACGCTTCTGGTATTAATTCCTGTGTTGCTATATAAATCATAATTCCAGCTGTTATTGCAAAGATAAAGGAAAAGAAATAATCATTTACTAAATTACTTAACAATAAATATGCAATAACTGCACCAATTAGTTCTGAAAATCCAGAGATAAATGTATATAAAAAAGCTTTTTTCTTATTACCACTTCCATAATACAAAGGAATAAATATGCTTATTCCTTCTGGTATATTATGAAGTGCTATAGAAATCGCAAGAGATATACCTAAAGTTATATCTTTAGTTGAAGTAAGAAATGTTATTATACCTTCTGATTGAAGTTATCAGGCATCA
>JAGALD010000029.1 GCA_017625395.1 Bacilli bacterium
TAGAAGATAATAAATCACAACAAAATAGTATAGATTTATTGAGTCAAACATTAGAAATAGCAAATGTAGATAATCCACTTAATGGAAAAAATTTAAATATATTAAGGTCTATTTGTCTAAATGTATATGGACTATCAACATTAGTTATTAATCATGAAAATTTATATAAACAACATTTTCTTAATAGAAATCCATCTGAATTTGGTATTTATGCCTGTTCAAAAAGTCCATACTTAGAATATGCAAATAAAAGTAAAAGTATTGTTATGAAGATTTTAGATAGTGAAATAAAACTGTTTAAAAAACAAGAACAATTAAAAGGGTGTACAAACGAACAGGCAAAAGTAAAACTACAACAAGATATAAACTCAATAAAAACAGAAATATCAAATCATGAAACAACACTAGATTCTTTAGTTGGAACACTTAAATTTGATGAAGTTATCAAAGAAGAAGATATTGATTATGACAAGAAACAAAAACTTGAGAATACAATTCAAACTTATTTTAAACATTTTCATGATGCAACAACAGTTGAAGCTAAAAGAAAAATTAAAAAATTGATTGGTTCTCTGTTAGATTTAAAGAAAGATGAAGAATCAAAATACACATACGGATATTGTAATAGTATGGAAGATGCTTTAACGATTATAAGAAATAGCTTTTCACATGTAGGAAGAATATTTATGGGGAAAGATAAAGGTGAAGAAACCACAGTTATTTTAAATGACTATGATTCAAATAATGAAAAGTCAGGCGTAGTAACATGTAGATATAACGACTTAATAGAATTATTAGAATCACCATATGAATTCTCTAAGAATAAAGGTTTAAATTAAATTATTTTGACAAAAAATAAAAACATATATATACTGTAGCTAGTTAATTAAAAAGCGATTCATTCGAAGTAATTATTTTAAAATTTTTAAAAGAGAGCTTATGGTAGGTGAAAATAAGTAAAAATAAAATAATGAATTACAAATGATGATTTTAATCGGATAATATCCGTTATCAATAAGAGGTAATAACTATTATTACAAACAAAGGTGGTACCACGAGCAATTCGTCCTTTATGGATGAAGTGCTCTTTTTTATTTTCAAAGGAGGTGATTTGTATGGATAGTGACTATTACTATTATTGCTTTAATGAACGTAATTTAATTAACTATACAAATTATTTAGGAGGAAATAAAAGTGGAAAAAAAATTATTTGATATTTTAAAAGAAAGAGGATATGTCAAAGACTTAACTCATGAAAAGGAAATTATTGATTTAGTTAATGGAGAACCAATGACCTTTTACCTAGGAATAGATCCAACAGCAGATAGTCTTCATATAGGACATTTCTTTGCATTAACTATGTTTAGATGGCTACAAGATTTTGGACATAAAGGAATTATTTTAATAGGAGGAGCAACTGCGTTAATTGGTGATCCTACTGGAAAAAGTGACATGAGAAAAATGCTTTCAAAAGAAGAAGTAGAGCATAACAAAAAAGAAGTAAAAGATTTAGTAAAAAGGTTTATTAGAACAGATGGAGAAAACCCAGCAATAATTGTTGATAATGCTGATTGGATTTCAGATAAAACATATGTTGATTTTATGAGAGATATAGGAGTTCATTTCAATGTTAATAATATGTTAAACGCAGAATGTTACAAAAAACGAATTGCAAATGGTGGTTTAACTTTTTTAGAAATGGGATACATGTTAATGCAAGCTTTTGACTTTGTTCATTTAAATAAAGAATTTGGTTGCACCTTACAAATTGGCGGATCTGACCAATGGGGAAATATCTTAGCAGGATCTGACCTTTCTCGTAAGATTGGATTTAGTGAAGGAAAGAAAATAGACCCGTTATTTGGATTTACTTGTCCATTATTAATTAAAGCAGATGGAGAAAAAATGGGTAAAACTGCAACCGGAACATTATGGGTATCAAGAGAAAAAACTACCGTATTTGATTTCTTTCAAGCATGGATAAATTCATTTGATGAAGATGTTGAAAGATGCTTATCTTTCTTTACACGAATGGACATAAAAGATATACAAAAATTATGTAAAGAAGATATAAGAAAAGCAAAGAAAATATTAGCATTTGAAGTAACAAAATTAGTGCACGGTGAAGAAGATGCAATTAAAGCAAAACAAACATCAGAAGAAATATTTGAAGGGCTTGGTATATCAGAAAACATGCCTTCAATAACTTTGTCAAAAGATAAATTAAATACTAATATAATTGATATATTAATTGAATCAAAACTAGTATCATCTAAATCAGAAGCAAAAAGACTAATAGAACAAAATGGAATAAGTTTAAACAATGAAAAAGTTACAAGTATCGATTTAGTAGTAAAAGAAGAGCATATTAAAGATAACTCAATCATTATCCAAAAAGGGAAAAAAGTTTTTCTTAAAATAAATTTTAAATAAATTGGTGAAAATTTTACTTTAGTGTTATAATAAAAGCATAATAGAGGTGCTTTATGAAAAATAAAAAAGAAGGTTTTACATTAATTGAATTATTAGCTGTTATAATAATATTAGGAGTGTTAATGATTATTGCTATTCCATCTGTTACAGAATATATTAATTCATCAAGAAAAAGTGCATATATAACAATAGCACAACAATATATATCATCAGTAAAAAACAAAGTAAATGCAGGGGAATTTGAAATGTATGACACTGATGTTACATATTATGTTCCAACAAAATGTGTCTCTCTTGAAAAAGGAGGAGATTCACCATTTGGAGCATTTGACAAGGCATATGTATTAGTAACTTACAGTGGAAATAGTTACAATTACTATTGGACAAGTCGTGATGAAGTAGGAATAGGAATAAAGAATGTAACACCAGCTGATCAATTAGAAGAAAGTTTAATTGAGTCAAATATCAAAGAAGGAGAAATTGCTGCAACAACTTCAATTGGGGATAGAGCAAGTATTATTGAA
>JAGALD010000030.1 GCA_017625395.1 Bacilli bacterium
CTCTCTATAACATCGCCAATTTTAATTGGAACAGTTGCTTTTAAATAAGAAGCAGTATATGCAATATATAGATTCTTTTTCTTAATATCAATAGTTTTACCAGCCTTTTCATATGCAATCATAACAGCATTTTGATTAGCTTCTAGTAAAGAAAGTTTACTTCTCATTGCCAAATCTTCAACACTTTCATCAGTAGTAATCTGATAATCAGCCATCTCAACTATCTCCCAACTAGGAATTAAATGTCCTGCTAGAAAAGTAAGAATATTTCCCTCTAATTCTAAAACATAGGATAAATTATAACTTCCCTTTTGAGTATACCCACCATCTACTTCAAATCGTTCACTTAAATCAGTAATACCACCAGAAGTAAAAATATAATATGGTACTGGATAATTCATAACAAGAAAAAAACAAATAAAAAATATTAAAGATTTATAATTTTCTTTAAATAATTTTTTTATAAATTCATATATTTTACTAAACATATCATCACATCCTTATTAATTATATCAGAAAGAAACATATTTATGAAAAATAATTTTATAACTTTATTAATAATTTTTATATTAACAACTCTCTTTTTATTAATTTTCCTATATTCAAAAGATGTCATGGATTCAATAAACTTTTCAATATCTATTTGGAAAGATAACCTTCTACCTAGTCTTTTTCCATTCTTTTTAATATCAGACTTACTAATAGCATATGGCTTTATTGACTTAATAAGCTATTTTTTTGGGAAAATAATGGTAACATTATTTAATTTACCTAAAGAAACAAGTTTTGTCTTATTTTCAAGCCTATTTTCAGGTTTTCCAAGTGGAAGTAAATATACAAAAGACTTACTGGAAAACAAATTAATAAATGAAAAAGAAGCAAACCACTTAATAATGTTTACACATTTTTCAAATCCATTATTCATAATATCAACCATTGGCGTCTTACTGTTAAATAATAAAAAAATAGGAATTCTTATATTATTTTGCCACATAATAAGTAATATTATTATAGGAATACTATTCAAAAATAAAGAAAAAAAAGACTACAAAAAAGAAGAATTCAAAATAGTTATATCAAAAATTAATAATAAAAGAAAAAATAATAAAAGTTTTATTTTTATACTTACTAATTCAATAACTAAAAGTTTTACCATATTAATACAAATGCTTGGAATAATAATGTTTTTTTTAATGATAACAACAATATTAAAAAAAATTATTAAACTAGACAATTTAACATATTCTTTTCTTAGTGGAATAATTGAAATGACTCAAGGAATTAAAAACATATCTAATATATCAACACTTAATTTAAAACTAAAATCATCCATTATAGGTTTATTATTATCCTTTAGCGGAATAAGTGTTCACTTTCAAGTAAAAAGCATAATAGAGGGAACAACTATAAAATACAAAAACTTTTTTATAGCAAGAATCGTTCACGCAATATTATGCTTTACATTAATATATATATTATTTAACTTTTTTATAAATTAATCATGTGCAGTTACATATCTTTTATGTACTTCTACAACAGGTCTAATACCACTAGTACTATCTACAAAAGCATTAGTCATCTTTTTTGAATTTTTATCTACAACCCAAACCTTTTTACCATTATCTGAAGTTGTAAGTAATTTAGGAGACATAGTCCAATAAGAACTACTATAAACCCAACTAGGAGCGCCTGAAAGATCTAAATCAGGAGCATTTTCAGTTTGATATTTTGGGCATGCATAAACTAAATATCCTAATTCTTCTGCTGTAATTAATCTAACAGAATCAACATTTATCCAATTTCTAGTTAAATTTTCAAGTTTAGCTTTAACAGATGAAGAATCATATTTATCTCCAAATGAAATACTAGAGTTATAATAATCTTCACCTATATTTTGGTCTAGTAGCAAAGTAAGTTTACTATTATATTCCCCACTATCTTTTATAACATAAAATGTTTTTTGCGTAGTACCATTTATTTGAATTGTAACTTTATCACCAATATTAAACTTATCATACTCACTAGCAACACCATCTTTAATATTTTTAGTACCTAAAGCAACAATAGATATTTCAAAATCACGATCAATATCGTTATGAATTAAACCTACCTTAATTCTATATAGAGTTGTATTATTTTCTAAATCATCCTCTAAAGTAGTAAACTGAAACATATAATCAGTCGAAATAGCAAGATTTTTTCCATCAGGTGGAATATATTTTATACCACCATATGATATATAAGGAATTGAATAATCATATTCATTAGTACCTATCGTATCAAAACCTTTTTCTTCCTTTACCTCAAAAGTTTTAGTTTCACCATTTCTAAAAGATAAAATAACACATCTATTTTTTATTTTTACTTTTCCATCACTATCTGTATATTTACAATAATCTACTGAATCAAGTACCTTCTTTTGAATATCATTTTGAACATCTACAATTAATTTTGACTTATATGACAATAATTTAGTTTCAATAGAAGACTCTTGTTGTTTTTCTCTATAATTAATAACTACTGCAAAAAGACTAACCGATAAAACACTTACAAAAGCAAAACTAAGTACCAATTCAATAACTGTAAAACCTTTATTATTTAACATGTAGCACCTCCACAAACAGCACTAACATCACCATCTAATAATAGTTCAACGTTAGTTATTCTTCCGTCATTAAAGTAAACAATTAATCTTCTTTTATAAAAATACTGTGAAGCATGAGTAGCAGAAGTATTATTATATTTAGGCATATAATCAATATACTCTGATAAAGCTCTTTCAAAAGAATCTGATTTGTTTTTTAAAGAACTCACATCATATTTCGTTAAAACAATTTTCTTTACATCTAAAAAATCAGAAGAAAGAAGTTTTTGACAATAATTTACATTTGATAAATATAAACACAAATCAGTTCCTTCAAATTCATAATATTCTCGTGATGAAAGTGTAATCAAATTTTCAATTCTACAACTATTACTATCCTTTAATATCATTTTTCTTATTAAATGAGCATCATACTTACTTTCTATTGAATCATAATCCATCATTCTTTCAAAATCACCAATTAAAGGAAGAATATTAGTAATTAAAAAACTAAAAAGACCTAAAACAAATACAGCAGTAACAATCGTTTCTACTAAAACAAATCCTTTGTTATTCTTCATTAATCACACCTACCTATTTTAAACTCTACTCTATAAACAATTATATAATAAAAATTAAATTAATACCATAATTATTTAAAATAAGTTTTAAAGATACATAATTTAATAAGCAGTCTTGATTATAAAAAAAACTTATTATATAATATACTCATACTAGAATAATACGTGAGGGGAATACTTATGATAGAATATGATTTTGTAAATATGCCTATTGTTGACATAGTAAATAGAATAATTCTATATGCATCACAACACAAGGCAAGTGACATACACTTCGACCCTAGAGAAGATTGTATGATGGTAAGAATGAGAATGGATGGTAGATTAAGAGACCACACTAAAGTTCCTAAAATGTATGAAAAAAACTTAACAACAAGAGTTAAGCTTATTTCTAAAATGAACATAACTGAAACCCGTGTACCACAAGATGGAGCCATCAAAGGTATTGTTGACGGAAAAGAATTGGACATGCGTGTATCTGACCTACCAACTAATGAAGGAGAAAAAATAGTTGTCCGTCTTTTAGACTATAGTAGCAGCTTAAATGGTATGGCAACGCTAGGATTTTTACCACACAATCTTAAAAAAGTAGAAAGAATGCTAGATATTCCAAATGGAATTATCCTTGTTACTGGAGCTACTGGTTCCGGAAAATCAACAACTACCTACTCTATGTTACAATCACTAAATTCAGAAGATAGAAACATAATTACAGTAGAAGACCCAGTAGAAATGAATATCGAAGGAATCAACCAAGTACACGTTAACAGTGAAATTGGACTAACATTTGCTTCTGCACTAAGATCTATCCTAAGACAAGACCCCGACGTAATACTAATCGGAGAAATTCGTGACAGTGAAACAGCACAAATAGCAGTTCGTGCCGCTATCACTGGACACTTAGTTTTATCTACAATCCATACAAACAACTCACTAAGTACAATCGAAAGACTTTTGGACATGGATGTTGAACGTTACTTATTATCAACTGCATTAAACGGAATAATCTCACAAAAACTAGCAAGAACATTATGTACAGATTGCAAAAAATTAAGACCGACTACTAACTATGAAAAACAAATATTTCACAATATCTTAGGACAACAAGTTGATAACGTTTATGAACCAGTAGGATGTCCAAAATGTAACCGTGGTTTTAGAGGAAGAATTGCACTACACGAAGTATTATTCATAACAGATAGACTTCGTGAACTTATAAGTGATGAAAATATCGATAAAGAAGAGCTTAAAAGAGCAGTATACGACGCAGATACTACTACCCTACTACAAGATGCATTACAAAAAGTAATTGACGGACATACAACATTTAAAGAAATTTACCGTGTAGTTGATATCGACTTCGACTTAGAAAAGAAAATTAGACAAGAAGTTAGAAAAGAAGAAAGAGAAAAAGCTAAAAGTGATAATCTTGAAGTTATTGATGCGCATGATGGAAAAACTACAAACATAAGAGACATGGTAGCAGATATAAAAGAAATAAAACAAAAAGCTCGTCAGTCAGCAGAAAACAAATATAAAAAGAAGAAAAAAGA
>JAGALD010000031.1 GCA_017625395.1 Bacilli bacterium
TGAATAACATCATTTTCAGTTATTTTTTTATTTTTATAATATGCATGATTAACTATTGCATTTAAAATATAATTATTTAAATATTTTTCTTTATTTTTAATCAATGAATTATCTACTTCTTTTATATTATTACTTTCTGCTATTTTTACGAAATAATCATTGATGTCATTTAAAGTAGATTTAAAGTTTTTATATTCATCTTTAAATTCTGATTCTTTTGTTAAAAATAAATACTTTTTTATTTCATTAGTTAACCTTTTAATTTCTTTATCTTTGATAGAATTATATTTAATTCTTTGATTTTGATAAACTCTTTTTTCAGATATCATTTCACCAAGCTTAATTATTTTTTCTTCTAATAAAATATCTTCTTTATCTTTTAATAAAAAATTTTTATCTTTTGGATTAAAATACTTTTTAAGTTCTTCAATCTCCTTATTAGCTTCCGTTAATAATGGTGTAAAAACTTTTTCTTTTTCTATATAATGTTCTACTTCATTTTTCAAAAAAGCTAATTCCTTCTGATTTAATAAACCTGCATTTCTATATTGAAGTTTTTTACCGAAAGATTTGTAATTTGGTTTCTTTTCTGCAAATGATAAATGAAAATGTAAATTATCTTGATCAGTATGTAATGCAAATTGATAACTCATATTTTTAATATCTGCATATCCACACTTTTTTAAAAACATAGGAACAATATGTTTAGCGAGTACTTTTTCAAATTTAGGTATATCTACACTTTGTTCTAAATATCCTTCTGGAAAAGAAATAATTAGTTTATCAATATTTGAATTTTCAATATATTTAGAATATTGTTTTTTTCGTTGTTCAATTTGTTCTTTAGTTGCATATTCACCATTTTCAAACATTATATTCATTTCTTTTTCTTTTCCAAATTTACCTTTAAAATAATCAAGCATAAAAAATGCTTTTTTTTTAACATCAGCATAATAATCAAACATATCCATTGTTGAATTATAAACTGATTTTTGTGAAGGATATTTATAGTTTAGATTTCTATAACTTGGTGTAAACATATTAACTACAACAACATTTGGTGTTTTAGTCATTATATTTATCCTTATATCTTTCTGATTTAAAAGATTGTAAAGCTTTATTATTTTTAGGATTTAAATTTTTTTCAATTTCCATATCTGTATAAAATTGTTCAATTAAATCCCTAATATAAAGTTGTCTTGAAAACATTTTATCTATCATTGAATTAGTCTGATCAAGCTTTTTATTGATAGAAACATTATCTAATCCCTTATTAACTAATTCTCTAACACAATGTGATAGAATCAAATTATTTTCTTTACCATACAATCTAATTCTTTCATCTAATTCCTCTGGAATTGTAATATGTATTCTAATCATAAGCACCTCTAAATTTCTGTTCCCATATCCCAGTATTCTTTTTTACTAAGATGATCATTTATTAAATCTTTAAAACTATCACTTTTTTCTAAATCATAAGAAATATTTCTAACATCTTCTAATTCATATTCTATTCCTTTTTCTTTACCAGCTTCATAAACAATTTTATCTAGCTTATCCATTAGTCCATCAAAATAGAATACCATATCAAATTCTTGTTCTTTTTCATCATAATTAAGATCTGCTACATTTTCATTTTGTTCTACATCATTAATTATTTCTTTAATATGCGATTTTATATAATTTCTTGATTCATCATCATACTCATCTAAAAAATCACTAAGACTAACTACATATTGAAAACCCATTGTCTTATCCATTCCATAATTAACGATATCATTAGCAATCAATTTACTCAGACTTAATTTTTCCATGTTTTCCCTCCTCTTCATAAATTTTTAATAATCCAATTTCTATTAATTCATTAATCATATCATTAATACTAATTCCTCTAGAATCAGCTTCAACTTTGATTCTTTGAAATAATACATCTCTTAATCTTAACAAATATCTATGCATTTTATCTTCCTTTCTGAGTGGGTTTGAGTGGGTATAGTACAGCCCATGTTTTTAAGAATTATTTATACAAATAATTCAAGAGCATAAGAAGTTGATATCACAACACCCAATAACTTGTTTAAAAACAAGAGTTTAGTGTGATATCAAACCTATTTTGCACTTGCAAAATTAACCCACCATTGTGGGCTGTACTATTTATAAATCCCTTTATTTATAATAAAAATTAGTGTGATAAACTATGGGCTGTACTTATTTGGTAAAGTTGGTTGTAAAGGTTGGTATGGGTTTTGTCCTCCTGGTGTTAATCCACCTGGATTGTATGGTGTAAATGGTTTTTTATCAGAAAAATCTATAAGACTCATTCCATCTACAACATTTCCATCTACCTCAACTTGATAATGTAAATGTGGTCCAGTTGAATAACCAGTAGTACCTACACCTGCAAGTTCATCTCCTGCTTTAACAGAATCACCTTCTTTAACTTTTGCTGTTCCTGGATACAAATGTGCATATATAACTGTATATGTTAATTCATCATCAATAGGACATTCTATTTTGATTTGATTTCCTCCTCCACCATTTTTATCAGTAACATTTTCACTATATTTAAAGCTAACAGTTTTTACAGTTCCATCGCATACAGATTTAACAGGTGTTTTATTTCCAGCTGCCAAATCCCAAGCTTGATGTACACCAGCTGTTCCAAATACTATTCTTTCTTCCATAAAAAAAGAAGTAATAGTTGCTTTACTAAATTCTATTGGTGGATAAAAAGGTTTGTTTTGAATTTCATCAACTTGATCTTCATCAATTTCTTTACAACCATCATAGATTTTATATTTAGGCAAAGTACATACTTCACTTATTTCTTTTAACCTATTATCTTCTAGATCAATATTATCTTTATATATATCTAAGAAAGTTAATTTATCATCTTCTAGATAAAAATATAAAATACGATTTAATGGAACATATCCATAACCATCTTTAATAGCTTTATTTAATGTTTCCTTATACATATCTGCATAATCCATATTATTTTCTACATAATTATCAGTTATATTTGCTCCAAAAAAATCTAATACCATTAAAACAGGAACAATAATTATTAATGACATAACTACTAATCCTGTTGTACTACCTAGCACTATTTTTAATATTTTACTTTTTCCTTTTTTGTGTTTCAATTTGAATCTCCTTCGCCCATCATTTCTCTTTCAAGTTCTGTTGCACGAATCCAAATTCTAAGTCTATTTTTAGAATCAATATTAAGTAAGAATTCGCCTCTTCTAGCTGACATTAAGAAATTCTTTTGTGTATCAGTAAGTGGATTCTGCTTAAATAATTCTAAGTATGCAAGTAAATCATCTTCTTTTAACATTCCTATCATTTGATACTGACAGTTATTAAATATAGCTGTTGAATGTCTTAATATTGATTGACTACCTACAAAGTCTTTAACAGATTGTGTTGCAACAACTAATGATCCAGAATATTTTCTAATTCTTCTAGCTAATTGACCAAAGTTTCTTAAAACTTCAAAATTGTTTTCATCTATAAATAAATGAAATTCATCTGCAATAATCATTACATGTTTTCTATCCTCTAATTTCAATTTATCATTTAAAATCTTATTAGCTACTATACTGTTATTTAGATATGTTAAAAGATTTAATGTTTGAGTATTTATAAGTCTTTGATTACCACTATATAATAACTCTTGTAAATTAAATGCAATTAAATCATTATCTAAATTGATAGTAGTATGACCATCAAATAAGTAAGAGTCTGTTCCTGTTAAGAATCTTGATAATAAAATATCTAATTGTTCTATTATCTTAATTTTTTCAGCACTTTTAATCTCTTTCTTATATTCTGGTAAGAATTGATATAATTCTGAAAATATAGGATAATCTTCAGGATTCATATTTTGAAGTGTATTTATAGAAGTGTTTTTATAAATACCTTTTTTGTTATATAGTTTTTCAACTACTGCAAGAAGCATAACTAATTCTTTTTCATTAATACTTTCAAAAGCTGTCTTGAAAAATGCTTCTAAGAAACCCAAATGTTTTGCTAAAGGACAATCTGTTTCTTTTGTATCATGGTTTTCATCATCTGATGGAATAAATCTTATTTGTAAAGGATTTATAATTCCACCAGTTTTAGAATATAAGTCAATGTATTCTCCTTTATTGGATTCAACAATTTTCTTATATTCATTTTCAGCATCAAATATAAATATTTTTGTGCCTCTACCATATTCATTTACAATCATCTTTTTCATAGTGTAAGATTTACCTCCACCTGTTGAAGATATGATTGCCATGTTATGTGATGTTCTTGAATTATTTAATACAAATGGATCATAAAATATAGGTAATGATGTATGAATATCTACACCAAACATATATCCATTTGGATCGTTGAAATATGTTTTTGTAAATGGGAAACCAGCACTTAATGTTAATGTTGGTAAATAAAAACAATAATCATCAAAAGTTCTAGTTGAAATATCATAACATTGCCATGCTTCCATTTGTCTTAATCTTGGAACATCTAACTTAATTTGATAAGAATCAGCTATTCTTTTTAAATCTCTAATAACTTCTTCTCTGTGTTTTCTATCTCCTTCAACAATTAAAATTAAAGATACTTCTTTGATTTTTTCATCACCATTTTTAATATCTTGCATTAATGCTTGAAAATTTTCTTTTTGTGTATCAAGTTCAGTAGCATCACTTAATTTTTTCGTTGTATTTCTATCAGTTAATAAGAATTGGTATTGTGAATTAACCCATTTAATTAGTTCATCTTGTGTAATACATTCTTGTATTCCTATTGAAGCTCTAACATCTGGATAATTAAATATATCTTCAAAAAACAATTCACTTACGAATGGAGGAACATTCTTAACTGTTAGTAATTGGACTTCTTTATTATCTAATCTTAATTTATCTGTTCTTTCAGACATATTAATTGGACTTACCAAACTTGGTAAATCTCCCCATACTAATTCATCAAGTGTATTTGATGTTAGATAAAGATTTGATAAAAATTTATAAATTTCCAATTTATTTGTAATACTTTCAATATAAATTCTTGGAACTATATTTAAAGTAATATCCTCTATTTCATCTAATTGTTTATTTAACATAGCTGTGTCTTTAGCAATTACTACCCAATAATAAATACTAGATACAGTAAAATTTTTAGCTTCTAAATCATCAATTAGATTTCTTGATTCTTCTAGTAATAGTTTTTTACCTTCGTCATTTTGAAATTTCTCTATTTTTTTATCTAAACTTACTTTATTAGCATTTAAATTAAGTTTTTCATTTAACTTATAACATTTCATATTTAAACTAGGTATTTGATATAAAGCTTTTAACATAGAAAAGAAAAGTGTCTTTTCATGATTACTTGTTAATGATAAATCAATAGCTTTAACTTCAATTAATGTTGCAACTTCACCAGACTTTAAATATATTAATCCATCTTTACCAACTTCTTTAATATTAGTAATTGATTTAGAATTCTTAATTCTTTTTTTCATCTGATTTGCTGTTGAGTATTTTCTATTTGTTTTAGAATCAACTTTTTTTGCTTTTTTTAAAGTTTTTTCATCTTTAGTTTGTCTTTCCAATCTATATCATCTCCGTTTCTTTTGTAAGTATATTCCTTACAATTAAATAAATATTTAACAAATAAAATTGCTACTTTATACATTCTGTTTTTCTTAGATACCTTTACAGGTAACATCAAGAAAACACATATTGTTAAAAATATCAAAGAAGCAATCTTATGACTTGTAAATGAAAATATTAATAAAAAAGAAAATAACATAGGTAATCCTATGTATAAGTCTTTCATTTCTATATATTTTCCTAATGTTTTTTTAATACTTGGTACTGTTATATACATTAATCATCTCTCCCTCTATATCTTCTACGATACATACTTCTTGTTGGTATAACATTTGACATTGCTGATGCCATTGACTCTCTACCAGCATTCATCATTCCAGAGCCAAATCTTGATAATCTGCCTCCACCATTTGCTTTATTATTCATTGAATTTAAAGTTGATGAAGCTTGCATGTAATCACCTACCATTTTTAAATTACTACCAATTCCACCATAAGAAGATCCATCTCCTCCCATTTTAGAACCAAATGATGATACAGCTTTACCAACTTTTCCAACTGCACTATTTCCAGCATTTCCAACTTTAGAAGCTCCTTTAGTGATAGCACCTGCTCCCATTAATCCAGCTCCTCCAATTCCTAATGCTCCAGTTGTTGCAATTGCTCCCATACTATGACCAAATCCCATCATAGCCATTAATTGTTCTCTTCCTGAATTTGCTGATACATTACCACCTATGAATCTATTAACTACTTGTGATCCAGTTAATAAGAATGAACCACAGCCAATATACATAAGTGATTTAGTAACAATATCTTTAAATCCATTACTGAAGAATGTTGTTTCATTAATTTGAGCCATTACAATTGCTGTTAATGAAATAATTAACATTATTACTGCACCTTGCAACATGAGTGATACAAGTTGCTGAACTACAGCACTTCTTCTTTCTTTATTTCCTACTGATGTAGCAAAGATTATTGGACTTATTACAAATAAGAATAAAAATTCAATTTGTCTTCTAGCTAACATCATTCCACAGAAGAATAATGAATATAAGAAGAAACCTCCAACAATAACTGACATTATCCAATTAATTTTATATTTATAATCTTTCTTATCTGGTAATATCCATTTATGAGATGTTACATATTTATCATTGTACATTTCTTTTCCATTGAAATTACCATTAGATACATTTTTAGCAATGTCTTCACCTTTAAATTCATCACTGTCTTTATATCCATCTGAATAATCAATAAACATTGTTAGCATTGAATCAGATATTGTTGTTTTATTATTTGAAAATATATTTGAAGTGAATCCTGCAAGTTTAATCGAAAATGTAGAAGCTTGTACAAATAAAAATGTACTTAATAATATTAACAAGCCACATTTAACAATTTCTTTTACAATACCTTCTGAACTTAATCCTTCATCTGGATCAATAATTTTTTTAGCAAATCTAGTAACTGCAAATAATCCTAACAATGTCAGAGCTATTGCAATTACACCTTTTTGAAATGTAGCAAAATTATTATTACCTGAAACAGAATTAATAATATCAAAAGCATTTAATCCTTTTAAAATTTCAAATAGAGAATCAATTAGATCATAAATAAAGTGGATTAATCCCCACCCTAATATTCTTAATAAATCTAATGCTTTTAATAACATTCATTCACCTCCTAGAATAAGTCTATAATTAGATTTACGATTGATATTGCTAAAATAATTCCTACAATACCAAACATAGTTTGAATAATCCTTTGTTTAACTCTTGGCTTTTGATCTACATCTACAACTGCATATAAAATGAATCCAATAATAAGTGATACACCAGCAGCTGCAATTCCTACTCTTAAAGCCCATGTAGAAAATGTTTGAATAGCTTTTATAATTGAATCAACATTATATGTTCCACCTTCTAGATGTTCTATCTTTAATAAATTAAAATAATTATTCATTCTCTTTCCTCCTTAAAACAATAATAAGAAAAAGCAAAGAAATGATATAATATCATTAGAGTTATTTTGCTGATGGCGATTTAACTCTTTTTTTCTTTGCTCTTCTTCATAATTACATATCTAAATCATCTTCTGATTTTTCTACATCAGAATTTTTTTCTTTTGATGATGATAAGAAAGTTATATTATCAGCAACAATTTGTGTTGATTTCTTCTTTTCACCATTTTCAGTTTCATAAAGTGATGTTTCGACACGACCTTTTATTCCGACCATATCACCTTTTTGGCAATATTCAGCTGTCTTTTCAGCTACTGGTCCAAATGATACAACATCTAAAAAATCAGTTTCATAAACACCATCTGCATTTTTATAACTTCTTTGAACTGCAACAGTATAATTAACATATTTATTACCGTTTTCTGATTCTTTTAATTCAGGTCTTGCAACAAGTCTTCCAACTCCCCAGAAATTATTCATTCTCTTTCCTCCTTTCTCAATTATTTAGTTTTTATTTAATTCAGGTTATCTATAACTGAATATTAATGATTCATAAACCACCACCTTTCAATGCTATAAAAATTTTAGTTTTTTTTAGTTCGTTCATCTGCATCTGTAAGTTTTGCAATTATATCTTCTATCTTTTCCCATAAATTATCTAAATAGTCATAGCATCTTTGAAAGTGTTTGTATTCTTTTCTATCAAGATATTCTCTATAAATATCCATATCTGCTAAAACTAATCCAATATGATCTTCAAATTCACTTAATGCTTCTATTTCCATTAATTTAATTTCTTCTATATTTTTCATAGTTCTAAGTCCTCCTCCTCTTCATAATCATTTAACCAATCATAATCATCAAAAAAATCATCTGGTGAAAATAATTCATCTGGCATATTTTCAAATCTGTTAATATTTGAAACTAAGGCATACTTAAAATATCCATACTTATTTTGAATATCATTATTATTTTCATCTTTGAAATTTCTTTCTTTGATTCTTGAAATAATATAATTAGACATAATTAATAAATCTTTATAATTATGACCTTCTTCCATTAATTGATTAAATAAATCATCAAATAAAAAAGAGCTACTATCATCTTTAGAAATATAATTTCTTCTAATAAGCTCTTTAGTAACAATATTATGTTTGATTTCTTCACAAGGCATTGAAAGGTCTTGTGTTTTATCTATTTTATCTTTTTTATTTTTATTCTTTTGTATATTATTCTTTTGTTCTTTAAGGTTTACCGATGACGGTTCAACCGAAGTGGTAAATCCACCTTCGGTTAATTTACTCATTTTAAGCCATTTAGGATATGGTAAGTAATAAACTGAATATTTATACTTAAAATGTCCGTTTGTATCTCTAAATTCATCTATTGATACATATTCGGCTTGTTTTAATTCAGCTAGAGTATTCTTGATTGAATCTCTACCATCTTTTGATAAAGTAACTAACCCATTTATTGAATAATCCCAATCTTTTGGAAGACTTAACATTAATGATAAAAGACCTTTAGCTTTAATTGATAAATTTCTATCTTGTAAGTGATAATTTGACATTACTGTATAACCTGTAATACCAAATATTTGAAAATCTTTTATATTATCATTCATTAATCCTCCTTCTATAGCAATTTATACTTGCTCACAAATTACTACGATTTGTTTATTAGTGTTATGTCTGCAAGTAATTAGTGTAAGTGTACTTTTATTTTTAGTTCTAATAATTTCTGCTGTTCCTGTTTTTTCAATATCATAAATATCTACAACTTTATATTTATAAGTATTATTTTTATAATCTATAAATACTTCATCACCAATTACTAATTTATTTAAGTTTCTAAAAAATGAAATTCTTGCACTTCCTGAATGACCTGCAATTATTACATTTCCATTTTTTTGATCTGGCATAGCACTTTCATCTAATATTTCTAAATTATAATTTACATTATTAAGATAACTATTAGGATCTACAAGACCTCTCTCTAAATTAATTTTAGGAATTTTAAGTACAGCAATATAATTAATTTTTACTTGCTCTTTCACTTCTTCTACTTTTTGAGGTTCTTCAATAATATCCTCTTCAATTTCTTCTATACTGTAAAATTCTTCAATAGCTTGTTCTTCTTGATTGTTTAATTTCATATTTGAATAATAATCATAAGATATTAGACCAATACCTCCAAGAATTAAAAAAGAGCCAATTACTAATAACCAGCTCTTATTTTTTTTCATCTGAATCACCTTTATTTTTTTTCTTATTTAAAATGATAAACCCTACACCAGCAATTACTAATGTAATTCCACTAAAGATTAATTCTTTATAATCATTAGCTTCAGTATTTGGCACTTTAATAATTTGTTTATCCTTCATAACTGATTTAACTACTTCTCCATCTTCTTTAATTTCAAAGTACATTTTTTCTTCATTTAATTCATATCCTTCTGGAGCTTCTTTTTCTAAAATGTAATATTTACCATATTTTAATTTTTCAATAGTAATTATTCCGTTTTCATCTGTTCTACCAGAGAATACTAATTCATCATTTTCAGTATAAATTTCTATTAATGTGTTTGGTAATGGATTATCATTAGAAAAATCTAATTTAGTGAATTCTAATGTTCCTGTGATATCCTCATCTTTCATAGTTGATTTAATAATCTCACCATTCTCTTTAATTTCAAATGGCATTTTTTCTTCATTAAGTTTATATCCTTCTGGAGCTTCTTTTTCAAGAATATAGTATTTTCCTTGTGGAAGTCTTTCTATTGTTATTTTTCCGTTTTCATCTGTTCTACCAGAGAATACTAATTCATCATTTTCAGTATAAATTTCTATTAATGTGTTTGGTAAAGTTTTTGATTCTGAAATATCTGTTTTAGTAAATTCTAATTTACCAGTTTTTAAAATATTTAAGATTGCTTCTGAATAAATGATAGTTGGTGTATATTGATCTTTATATACTAATTCAGCTTCATATTTTTTTTCATCTAAAACATAATTATCTAATGTTTCAATTTCTTTAACATAATACTTACCAAGATATAATTCATCAAATACAATCTTACCTTCACTATCAGTTATTTTTTCATCTACTAATGTATCTTTTGTATAAATTGTTTTACCATTCCAAATGATATCTTCTGAAGCATATAATCCGAATTTAACACCTTCTAAAGATTTAGTATTAAATTCAAATCCATTCTCTGTAAGTTCTGCTACTTCACCATTTTTTTCAATTTGAATTTCACCTTTAACTCTTTGATTTTCAAAATTGGTATCAAAGATAATTCCATATTCTGAATCTGTTCTTAATTGTGAATCATCATCTATTGTAAATTCATGTGATTGATTATTCCATAAATAACCATCAATTACTTGATCTACTTCCTCAAGTCTATAAGTTCCTGTCATTAATGGATAAGCTGTTGTAAATTCACCTTCTGAATCAGTTTCCCATTCACAATAAGTTGCTCTTTCTGGATATGTAACTGTTTGACATACATATTCATTATTTTTAACATCAAATATTTTGAATTTGATATTACTTCTTTTAATTACTTCTTTAGTTTCTGCATCAATCTTAACTACTCTTAATTTAGCTGTTATTGGTGCATTAGAAATTACTTTTTTAACAACTTCTCCAGTTGTTTTAACTTCAATTGTAAAATCTTCTATCTTTTCATGACCTTTAGTAGAAGTTAATTGTTTAACAGTATAATGTCCATATGGTAAAGTAAATCTAAATAAACCTTGATTATCAGTTGTAACTTCTTTTACTTGTTCACCTTTATTATTATATATACCAAATTTAATTCCTACTTCTGGTTCCATTATTTGAGTTCCAGCACTAGCATATACTTTTGTAAATTCAAAATCTAATTTAATTACTTGTTCAAATACTTGAACTGTTGGATTTAGATTATCTTCTGTTATTTCAAAATAGTATTTATTACTATCTAATAAATAACCTTCAGAAGCTTGTTCTTCTAATAAATAAAATCTTCCAAGTTCTGGTAAATAATCTGATGTATTTGTTCCATCTTCTTTAGTAACTACTTGTCCTACTCTAGTACCATCAACTTTATATATTCCATATACTGCTCCACCTAACTTAGCTTCACCTTGTGGAATATTATTTCTAGTTTCTACATCTATTTTAGATGGTGTAACTCTACCACCTATAACTCTTAAAGTAAATTTACTTTTTACTGGGTCATAGTTACCAACTCTCATTACATTTTGAGAATGATCACTAAAATATACTATTGGAGGTATTTCATATTTAGTAGCTTTTTTTTCAAAAGTTACTTTACCTTCTCCAATACTATTAGCTGTTACAGATAATGTATTACCATTAATTGAAGCTGTTACATTTTCTGTTCCAGTTATTCTAAAATTACTTAATACACCATTTGAATCATTTAGTTCTTTTGTTTGTCCTATTGGTAAAACTATACCACTTTCTAAACTAGGAATTTTATAATGATTTGATACGAGTCTATCTAATTCTGCTATTTCACTATCAAATTTAGATACTCTATTACCATTTAATGTATCAGTAAAATAAATGTCTGATTCTGGGTTTGTTGTTCTCCAGATCATAACCTGAGTTATAGCATACCATTTTTGATCAGAATGATCATATCCATTTTCATTATATTGATATCCATAATAAGCTAGTAAAGATATTCTCTCCCATTGATCTTCACTAAAACCTAATACATTAGCATAATCATCTCTTATTACATCATAATAAGGCAAATTATTATCAATTTCTGTATATGGTTGTAAACAGTAAACAAATTTATTATCTTCACTTCTTCTAATAAATCTTGCTTGTTGATATTTAGTATATCCATCAGGTCTAGCTTTTTTAATATATATGTTACTTATATGTTCACTAGGCCAAATTGCTTGACCAGTGTATTTTTCAGCATGTACTGTTTGTACACCACAAATTGTCAATAAAAAAAGTATGCTCATCATTGCATACTTTAAAATTTTCTTTTTCATATTCATTTCCTTTCACTAATTTTTTACTCTGAGCATATCTCCTAAATAATCTCCAGAATAACTATTAATATTAGTACAAGAAAAACTTATAATATCTTCCATACTATTTCCTGCATCAATACAAGCTTGATGAGTTTGCTCAAAGTTTCCATAAGTTTTTACAGAATAATCAACTCTAGCCCATGACCACATTGGCTTATTATAATAATCATATTCACTTATCCCTAAACTTTCCCATGCTGTTGGTTGATGTTGTTCTACTTTAGATTCTGATGTTGATTCTGATGCTACAGGTTTGACTTCTTCTTTTGGTTTTTCTTGTTCTACAATACTAGGTTTATTTACTTCTTTTTTTATGACATTAGTGTTAGTAGCATTATTGCTCTCCAAATTGTTCTTATTAGAAGGCACATCATTATTAGAAATGTTTTCATTGCCACTATTGTCATCTTCAATAATTTCTGTAATAGGTTCATCTTTATTATCCTCCTTTTCAGATAAATCCTCTTTGGATTCAATATTAACTGTATCTTGCACAGTTTTAGATTCTTCTTTATTTCTTAAAGATGTAAAAAAATATATTAAGAAGCTTCCAAATATAAGAAATAAAATGATTAAGCTAATTACAACTTTTTTCATTCTTCTCCACCTCTTACATTAATTATAAGTTATGTAAATAAATTATTCTAGGGTGCTACATATCTAAATCATAAGCATCACCCCTTTCAATAGTTTTATTATTAGAATAAGAGTGTAATGCCCTTATAATATATTGTTCTATATATCGTTTATCTCGTTTTAATAAATCTTTTGGTAAAGCTTCTTCTATTTTATTCTTATTAAATGAAATTTGTTGATGTTGATTTCCTTTTTCTTCACTTAATATTTCATCTAAAATTTCATCATTTAATTTATTATCATTACTTAAATTTCTAATATGTATAGCTTGAGCATAAGATGGTGTTGCCTGATTATAGTCAATAGCATCTGCCACTAGTTTTTGTTCTTGTTCACTTAAAAATGATAATTCTACAGCTGGTTTTATCCCAATGGTTAAATCCTCATTTTTATTAATAAATGTCTTATCAACATAATCTAATAATTCTGGTATTAAATATGTTAATCTAATGTACCTTTTTACATTTGTTGCACTCTCACCAAATTCTAATCCAATTTTCTCTGTAGATGATAACTTTGGACCCTTAGGGTCTAAAGTTTCAACTTTACGACCTTGATGTTTCATTGCTTCCAATTTCATTTTATAAGCAAATGCTTTTTCACTCGGTAATATATAATCCCTTTGTAAATTAGAATCAACCATTTCAATAATCGCTTGATCTTTGGTCAAATCTTTTATAATTGCTGGTATTGTTTTATTACCTAATTGTTTCATTGCTAACAATCTCCTATGACCAGAAATCATCTCATATTTATTATTTTCAATTTTTCTAACTACAACAGGATTTAAAATACCATTTATTTTTATACTTTGTTTTAATTCTAAAAAGCTAATGTCTTCATTCACTTTAAATGGGTGATTTTTAAATTCTTCAATTTTGTTTATTTCAATGTTTACTATTTTCATATTTATTCCTCCATCAAAAAAAGCAACAATAAGTTGCTATTCAATAACTAAGTAAGCATTAAATCTAACAATTTGATGAACATAATTGAACCTTTTCTTCGGATTTGTATCAAAGGTTTTCCTTTTAAATTCCTTATAAATACGATATTTTTGTGATTTTGTCATTTGAGCTTGATAAGTCCGTCTATTACGCCAATAACAAATATTACACCAGTTACTATTCCAACTGCTCCCCAAAGGGTTAATCCTCCACCTTTTACATTTTTCAACTCTTCATTTTCTAAATTCAACATATTATTCCCCCTTTATTGTATTTAAAATATAGTTTAATATTGTATCTTTTGAAGTTATAATTTTATATTTAATATAGTTATTTTTTATATTAAGCTCTTCAGTGAGCAAAACTTCAATAATTACTTTCTTCAATATATTATTTCCATATTCAATATTTGCTTCATCAATAGATATTATTTTGTAAGAAAATGTGGTCCTTTCTATAATAATTTTATTGCTATTTGTTACTTTATTTAAATCATTAATATCTATTAATATACTTATTTCATTATCTTTTTCTAATACACCATACCCACTATAGTAATTATAAAATTCATTATTAAATACAATTATTAAACTCAATACAATTATAAAAATTGCAACTACTATCATACTTTTAAAAATACTTATTTCTTTATTATTAAAATTATTTTGATAAGATTCTATTTTCATTTAAATTCTCCAAATTAATTATATAATCATACAAGTTATTATTATCGTTTCTATGTGATATCACAATTATTGTTTTATCCTTATATTTCTTGAAAATATTTAATAAAATTATTTTTTCTTTTTGTGAATCTATCTGACTAAATGATTCATCTAATATATAGATGTTACTTTCTTTGTGAAATGCTCTTGCTAATATTATTCGTTGTCTTTCTCCACCACTTAAATTGCAACCATTTTCTTCTAATAATAAATTATAATTATCAATAAATTCATCTACTAGCATTAATTTTCCAAGTTCAGACACTTTATTAAAGTCACGTGTATTTGTTATATCTATATTATTGAAAACTGTATCAGTAAAAAGAAATTCGTTTTGTGATACATATGTAATATTGTTTCTTAATGCCCATAGATTATAATCATTTATATCTTTATTATCAATAAATACCATATTTCTTTCTATTGGAATAAATCCAGAAATTATTCTTGCTAATGTGCTTTTTCCACAACCGGAATTTCCACATACAACTATCTTTTTTCCTTTTGGTATTTTTATATTAAGAAAGCCAAATAATTCTTTTTTATTTCCATACGAATAAGATAGTCTTTTTAGATTAATTTCTCCTTTTATATCACAAATTATTTTTTCGTCGTCATATAATTTTTCTTCTTCATATGCTAAAAGTTCATTTATTCTTTCAATAATTATTTTGATATTTTTAAATAATAAATCAAAATTTAATATATTTTTTAATGGTTCCCAAAAATAATATATTAAAGCATTAAATGTAATTAAATTTCCTAAAGTCATTTTTTCATTAATTACAAAATATCCACCTAGAAAAATTATTAATAATGAAAGCATGTAACTTAAAATATCACATAATAATTTTTTTAAATTTATAATATTTACAAGACTGTAGTTTTCTTTTATAGATAAATCGTATGTGTAAGAAAATTTATCTGTTACATGACTTAAAATATTCATGCTTTTAGTACAATCATTACCATTAATTAGTTCAACCATATAAGAATTTGACTTAGTGTCTTTATCTTTTAATATCTTGATTTTATAATCTAATATCTTATTAAATATAAAGATTATTATTAAATATAAGATAGTAAATAATATAATAATTAGTGATAATATCTTACTTATTGAAAAAAGAAATATAAAAACAAAAAGTGCCAAAACAAAATCTATCAATATAGTTACAATAATATGACTTATATATTCTTTAAGTTCTTTTAAATCATTTATTCTAGATAAAATCTCACCAGTAGTCCTATTTTTATAATATAAATAAGGAAGTGATAAGATATGTAAAAATGAATTTGTAATAAGTTTATAATCTAGTTTATTGCTTAAAAAATTAATAAAGTTACTTCTAAAGAATTCAACAAAAGCTTTAAATAAAGAAATAATTATCATAATTATAAATATAAAATACAAATTATATTTAGAATTATATGCCAGTGCTTTTTCCAAAACGAATTGAAAATTAAATGATGTTAAAATATTTAGAAGTGTAAATAATAAAGATAATATAGTTATAAAAATGATTAATTTTCTATTTTGATATAAGAAATCAAACAGTAGATTTTTTATTAAGTTATCAGTTTTTATAATAGGTATTTTTTTATTTGGAGTGAAAAAAAGAAAATTATTAGTCGATATTTCTAGAAACTGATTTTTTGTCATTCTTATTATTCCCTTTGAAGGATCTGCTATTATTATCAAATTATTCTTTTTATCAATTTTATGTATTACAATAAAATGTTTATACTTATTATCAATTATAACGTGTGCAATACAAGGTAGATACTTATCATCTATATCAAAAACATCTCCACTTACACCTTTTGCGTCAAAGCCAATTTTCCTTCCCGCTTCTAATAAAGAAAAGGCATTAACTCCATCCAGTGTAGTGTTTGTTATCATTCTTAAATATTCTTTAGGGATATCTCCGCCATGTTGTCTAATAATCGTAAGCAAAGAACAAATTCCACAATCTTTAGCACCGTCTTGAATTACACATTTGTATTTTTTTATCTTATCACCTCCTCAATATCATTATTAAACATAGAAATTTATATTCCTAAATTTTTACATAAAAAAACAAATTAGTTGAACTAATTTGTTAATATACAAGAACTTATGAATTAGAATAAACATATGAATCAATAGAATCCACTAGTTTTTTTGCGTTTGTTTGATTGCCATAAGTAGTAATAACTAAACCGTTGCCTGTAGTTGGATTATACGAAGCATATGAATAATATTTAGATAAATCACTTAATCCATAGTTAGAAGCACCAGCTAATGTACTAAAAGTACCATATCTTAAAAATTTACCATTTATATAAGAAAATGCTATTGATTGATTTGCTAAATTACTTTCTATTTTTTCTAATTCTTTCATAGTTGCTGAATTAAAAATTTGTTTATTTCCATAATATCCGTCATTTGCAAGTACAGATACTAATTTAGCTAAATCTAATGCACTAGTTTGATATCCTGCTGCAAAATAAATAGAATTTCCAGATTTAAATGTTCCAGTAGAACTACCAATAGATGATAATAAATTGTAACGTAGATATTCATTTATAGATTGTTTCATAGCAACTTGCATAGTAAATCCTGCTAAAGCATGTTCTCTTGTAAGAGTGTCACTTAAATAATTGTAATTAGTTGTTTTACCTGGAATTTTTCCAGATTCAAATAATTGGTCATATGTATGGGAAAGCATAAAAATTGCTCTAGAATATGTTTTAGACATTGATCCTTCAAAATACTCACTAGAATGGTCATTAGGATTCATATGAACCATATTACCATTTTTAATTGTTGAAGAATGTGTTAATGTATTTCTAATTGTAGCAGGATTTTGAACAAGTTTTTTTCCTGCATATTCCCTTATAGCAGATTCACTTCCCATGTACTTTTTCCAATCAGATGAGTAACTATTGAAATTTACATTTTTCAAATTATACCAATGTTTACTAATCAAATCGTCTAAATCAATTAGTCCATCTTGTTGCATTTTAGCTGCTGTAATGGCAAGAACTGATTTAGATAATGAGGAAACATAAAACGAATCTGATTCACTACAATTATAGGCATATGAACCTACTACGGAACCATTATTGATAACTGCGACTTGTACTTTAGGAATTCCACTATTTTTTACTAACGATTTTACATACTCCATTTCTGAAGATGTAAATGTTATTGGATTATTAACTATAATAGTTGCACTAGCTACAACTCCGTCACATTTTACTCTGACAGTTGCAGTTCCTCCTGATTTAGCAGTAACTATACCATCATTTACACTTGCTACACTGTTATTACTGCTACTCCAAGAAACATCACTACATGTTGCATTTGTTGGTAAAATTGAAGATATTTTTAATGCATAACTATTTCCAGCAGTTAAATTTATTTTAGAAGTGTTAAGTTTTATCATTAATGGATTAACTTTTTTAGTAGTAACTGATACATTAGCAGATGCACTTAGTTCATCACATTGAACAGTAATTATAGTATTGCCACCTTTTTTTGCATTAACAAGTCCGTTTTCAACGGTTGCAACATCAGGATTACTACTTGTCCAAGACATTTTGTTGCAAATGGAGTTTGTTGGATCTTTTGCAATTTTTAATGAATAACTAGTACCTTCTAGTAAATTAAGTTCGATAGCATTTAAGGTAATTTCTGTTGGTGAAATACTACTATCAACAACTTGCACGTTAGCCTTTGCAGTAATGCCATCACATGTTACTGTAATAACTGCATTACCACTAGATTTAGCAAAAACAGTTCCATCATCATAAACAATTGCAACATTTTCATCACTACTTTTCCATGATATTAAATTACAAGAACTTGTTTCTGGTTTAACTTCTGCAATTTGTAAGAAAAAACTAGTTCCTATTGGTAAATTAATTTCTTCTGCATTTAAAATAATATCATTAACTTTTTTATTTTCTATAACATTAAAAATCCAAATATAAATTTCACCATCAGTTGTGGTTGCACTAATTGCAGCTTTTCCTTCCTTTTTAGCATAAATTTTTCCTTCATAATCAATTGAAACAATATCTAAATCACTGGATTCATAATTTGATAATTGATTATCAGATATATCATTTATTGAAATATTAGAATCTACAATCATTTCATAATTTAAACTTTTTACATTATAATTAACTTCTTTTATTTCTTGTTTAACATTTTTTATATAAATTTTATTAGCACCAACTGAATTTAGTACATAGCTTGATTCATTAGTCCAATTGATACCATCCCATGAATAAGGATTAGTTTGATAAAGATTTCCTATAGTACTTATATTAATTTCAAAACTAGAATCTTCAATATTTAAAATATTAATTGAAGCATCTATTGAATCATTTGATGAGCCTATTACCGTAATTTTAGATGTAGCGCTAACTTGGTCACATAGCACTGTAACAGTTGCTACTCCGTTTTTATGAGCATAAATAGTACCATTTTTTACTGTTACAATTTCTTCATCACTACTTTTCCAAATAGTATTATTACATGATGCACTTACAGGTTCAATTGCAACAATTTTCAAATTATAACTACTATCTTTGGGTAATGTTATATTAGATGAATTTAACTTTATTTTTGAAACTTTCTTTTCTGAGTCAACATCCGTAACATCAATTTCACATTTATATGAATCATTACCAGAAATAGCATAAAATTCATATTTACCATTTTTATCTACAGTAACTTCATAAATATTATTATTAACTATCTTATTGTCATATGTTTTTATATTTACATTTTTTCCTTGTGCATTAACAGTTAACTTTACTTCACCAGAACTTAGTTTTGTTTTTTCTACTTCACAATATAAATTTGCATTAGTAGATTTTGGTAGACTTGTAATGCACAAGATAAATATAATTATAATTACTATAATTACACAAATTAATTTAACATCAAACTTTTTATTCTCTTTTTTAGAAGTCATTATTATCACCATTATAATTATAACATATAAAAAAAGAGCCTTTCAAGGTTCTATATTAATTTAGAAAACGACTTATAATATTATAAAAAAACTCAGAATTATTCTGAGTTTATTTCATTTGGAGGGCCTAGTCGGATTTGAACCAACGCTCGGGGAGTTGCAGTCCCATGCCTTACCACTTGGCTATAGACCCATCTAGTACATTATTAATTTTATAATACATTTAATCTCTTGTCAATAAATTATATTAAAAACAAAATAAAAAAAGAAGGATAACTTATTTTTCTTCTCCTTCTTCTGGGGATATTACTTCCTCTTTTGTTTTATCATAAATAACGTATGTATATTTTTTGTCACGTATTATAAAGTCTAAATATATTTTATCTGCATTTTTTATTTTTGATCTTACCTCAATAAATGCATATTTATTTGTATAATGTGGTGTTACATCTTTTAATTCTAGTTTATGTTCATACTCTTTATCATCAATTACAAATCTTATTTTCCCAAATTTTGCTATAAAATCTGATATTGAATATCCGCTTCCTAAACGATTATCATATTCTAATTCATATTTTACTTTCATTAATGTTAAGTCATATGTGTAATTAGTTGATGGTGTTACAAATTTTGAATTTTTTGAACATCCATTTTGTTTACAAACAATAACATTATATAAATACTTATTTGAGAAGTCTATTTCATTTATTGTTATTTTTGTATTGCCAAGAATGCTATTAGTAAAGACTAACTCTTCTCCTAAGTTTTTAGTATCTACTAACTCGCTTCCCATTTTTTTGAAGTCATATACATCTAAATCTACTGTTCTATACTTATATTCAAGTTGATTATTAATAGTTTCTGTTCCATATAAATATTTTAATTTAAAATCTGAATCATAATATTCAATAGGTACTTCATATACAAAAACAAAATCTCTTAATTCTTTTCCTTTTAACTTTTGAGTATAATAAGGTACTCCAAATTCACTTAGTTTATTATATACAAGTTTAGTTGGTTTAGTACTATTAAATTCACTATAACTTAATATTGCATTATTTATATTTATTGTTAAATCATTATTTGTCTTATTCTTATAACGCATTTTTAAAATAACATAGAAATTTTTGCTATTTATCTTTTTTCCTTTAGTGTCTAAACTAGTTTTATAACTATCAATTACATTTATTTGAAAACTATTTGTCTCAAAATATTCTTGCTGTGTGAATATATGTTCTCTTGAAGAGAAATAATCATAAGTATTTATTCCAATTATTACTGCAACTATTCCAAAAATCACATAAAATATTATTTTATTTTCCTTATAATAGTATTTAAAATATCTAAATTTTTTTCTTATTTTTGCTTTTATATCTTCAGTATCAAGATTTAATTCAAACTCAAATTCTTCGTTATCCTCAGCTGATATATTGAGTTCCATAATATCTTTTTTAAAATCAAATTTTTTAAAGTCAAAACCTATCGCTCTTACAAAAGAAATTATTGGTAATAAGGCTTGTGCTCCAAATAATAAAAGGAATATATCTCTTATTAATTTTGTTATTCTTAAGTCTGGTGTTGTAAATTGCAAGTTATATATAAATGATGATGCAAAGAAAAGAAGAAATATTAATATTGAGTATATACATAATGATAATATGTAATATAGTGATGGTTTCTTTTTATGTTTCATCAAATATAGTACAACAGCAAGTATTAATATTAAAAATATTACTGAAATTAAGAGCATATTGCTAACATATATTGAAGAAATATCTTCAAAAGTTGATATAACTTGTCCATTAGATATGTAACCACTTAAGAAATCAACTATGTTCCATGTTTTAAATAATATATAAATCATGCATATAAAAATAATAAAATGGATTAATTTAAAATGCTTTATTAAAAATGCATATGGTTTTCTTAATATCATGGCAATCACCCTATGATAAGTATACATTATTTTAAGATATTGTGAAAGATTAAAATTATAAAAAAAGAAGAATTAATCTTCTTTAATATAAACATCAAAAATATTTTTTGAGTTGTATTTAAACTCTTCTCTTTTTATTAAGTCTACTATGCCATATTCAGTATATTTATATAATGTATCTTCTTTTATATAATAAATTTCATCTTCTTTTACTTTTACTTCTTTAAAGTTGGAATCGCTGAATAACAATATTGGTTTATCTAACTGCTCTTTATACACTTTATAAAAATTATTTCCTTTTATATAAATTGCATATTTATCTAATGCAAATATTTTATCGTATGTTATGCTTGAATATTCTGAAATATCTTCACTAAAGGTTACTGTGCTATTATTTAATTCATAGACACTTATATTTGTCAATTCTCCATCTTTGTATAAAACTCCATCTTTTTCTGTTGTACCTACAATATTCATTGTATTATTATATGGGTCAACTTCATATTGAATTAATTTACTCTTATCAAAAAGATAAAGTTTATTATCATGTATTCCGTTTATATATAATTGTTTTGACATTTTATTTGGAATTTCAATGTCTTTAATTACATCTGTTGTTAGATTGTATGTTATGTATGCTGAATATTCAGGGGTATTATTGTTTTTTGGTATTATATAATATTCCCCTACTAATGCTCCATATGTATTCTTATAATCGTCATATGAAGAGAATTTTAATTGTTTTATATCATCATTTTTTATTTTAACTATTTCTTTGTAATTATATATTAGTATAATTTCGTTATCAGATAAATAATCCTTATTAATTGTTATGTCTGAATAAGTTGAAGTATCACTTTTATCCTTTAATGGATTATTTTTTATCATTGATGAAAAATCATATTTATCCTTCAATGTTAAATAAGAATATAGATTTCCATCCTTAGAACAAATTGGCGTGCTACTATAATCATTTATATAGTCAATCGATATGCATAGATAATCATCAAATTCTGCTACATTTATTTTCTTTACTATTTCTTTTTGCTTATTAAAATGATTATCTATTTCAAAAAAATAATTGTTATTTTGATAATTAATATTTAAAAAATAATGATTTAGTTTTCCTTTTTTCTCATATCTTTCATTTATTTCTACATTTTCATCATTTACTGTAAGTGTATAATTAACATCATGTTCAGTTTTTAAAAAATTAATAACTAATTGCATACTTAATACTATAATTACAATTACAAACACATATGAAAATATTTTCTTTATCATTTAAATTCCCCTTTTCATTTTATATTGATATCTTTATATACTCATTAAGAAAGTCTTAAACGCAAGGTCACTACTTTGAATTTGTCCACTTTTAGTTTTATAATCAATGTCTGCTAATTCATTTAATAAGTATAATAATTTTTTTTCACTGAAGTTACCACAATTATTAAGTGCAATAGAGACTGCTCCACTTTTTACTTTAAGAATTTTGGCAATACTATCAATGGACATTCTTTTTTGTGATAAAATTTTAACATTATAAAGGATTCTAATTTGACTTGCAATACTGGCAATTATGTTAACTGTATCTTTTTCTTTTTGGAAAAGTCTCGAATAAACATCAAAACATTTATTTTTATTTCGTTGAGCTATGGCATTTACTAAGTCAAAAATATCTTCATCATATTCTTTTATTACTACTTTGTCGATATCTTCTACTGTTATTATTTTATCACTTGAATCTGCTTTATAGTGTTTTAATTTTTCTAGTTCATTAAGAATTTTTTCATTATTTGATAAACAATAAGATACAAAGTATTTTACTGTTTTGTTTTCCATTTTAAATTCTTTAAGATTGTTTTTTACTAGTACTTCAGAAGATATTTTTGAATCTATAACTTCTATACCTGAATCAAGTAATTCCTTAATTTCTTTTTTATCACTTATTTTTGTTGCAACAAGCACCAAATAATTATCACTTGGATTTAAAATATAGTTTTTCAAGGCTTTTATGTCTTTATTTGCTTCCCCTTCAATAAAGGTTGAATTATAACATATTACCATTTTACAATTAGATAAGAAATTGTAAGTATCTAGCTCTTCAATTACAAAAGGAATTGTTATTTCAGACATATCATATTTTATTATTTCTATTTCTTTTAAATTAATTTCTGATAATATTTTGGATATTTTATTATCAATAACTATTTTATCGTTTGATACTATTAGATAATTTTTTTTCATATTACCACCACTAAAATTATATCATTTATAATTCATTAAAAAAAGAGCTTTGCTCTTTATTTTTCACAATCATTTTTTGGAAATATCTTTTTTAATTTAAACATATTACTGCTTACATTTGTTTCTACTTCAGGTAAAGCATCTTTGTCAATGTTAGAAATTGTAATAATTTCCTTTACAGTATCAATACATACCTTTCCCCAGATAATTCTACTTCTAACATTTAAATCATTAAACATATATGGCATTACAGAATCTAATGCATATCCAAATAAAACACGTTTTCTTCCTATTAATATTCTTTGATTAGTGATTGCTACAACACATGTACAGAAAAAGTCATAAAAATGATGGCTTTTTTGTCCTGTAAAAACATACTTTATTTCTTCACCTGGATTTAAATGTTTTTCAATAATATCACTATTTTTCTTTAATCTCCACGCAACTGTTAATGGATATTTCTTTTTAAATTCTTTAGCTTTTGAATAAACTGACATATAAACACCTACTCTACTATATATTTATTTTCTTTAAGTAATTCTATTAAATTTTCTTTTGAAGTATAACCTCTTTTAAATAATTTAATTTCTTTTTCTTTTACTAATAACAGTGTTGGAGTACCTATTCCATCATTAGTAAATGATTCCGAACTATCATATAACATCTTTAAATCAGAATCTGCTAGTTTGTTTAAGTTTATATAATTTGCTATTATATCATATTCGTTATAAAGTTCTTGAAATACTAAATCTTGTGCTTCTGAATAAGGACAAGTATCAGATCCTATGTATATTAGTGATAGTTTGTTTCCAGATAATAGTGATAGATAATCATTAACAGTAATACTTTTTATGTTTGATTTCTTTTCCTCTTTATTACAACTATCACATTTATTTTTGTAATATGATAACTCTGATGATACAAAGGAACCACCAAATACAATAATACAAACTAAAGCTATGATTATTCCTGTTTTTAATTTTTCTTTAGCACTTTTATCCATAACTCCTCCGCATATAGAAATTATAACACGTCATTTATTAAATCATCTATTAGTTTTAATAGTTTTTCAAATATATCATTAATAAAATTCATAATCACTTTGAATACATTTTCTTCTTCTTTTGGTTCTTCTACTTTAGGTATGTTTGGTTCTATTTCTTGTTCTTCATTAATCTCTTTCCAAACTCCCTTATTTTCTTCTTTTGCTTTAGCTTCAGCATTCAATAAAACATCATTATATAAATAATCGTCATATATGAATGCAACTTTTGCATATCCAAGTTCTACTAAATGTTCTTGGAGAAGAACATCGTCAACATATACCCATGCTAAAATTCTTCCATATTTATCTTCTTTTTCACTGTTTGGTTCATATTCAATTTTAATTTCTTTAGCATTTGTTAAAATACTACATACATAGTCATTAACAAGACTTCCATTAATTTCATCATTATATTCTGACATAATAGTTGGAACTGATTCTGTTGCAATAAATTTAACTTTTATTTCTTTATTGTTTAACATGAATCTAGCAGAGTTTCCATCAACACATGTACTAAGATTAACTATATCATGTTCTATCTCTGTTGCGTTAACATTGTATGTCGATAATATAGTGCAAATTAATGTTAAAAACATAAATACTTTCTTCATAATTAACCTCATATCAAAAAATTGCTAAAAAGCAATTTTAATCTTCAAAAAAATCATCAAAGAACTTATCATCATCGCTTACATCTTCTAATCTGATTGTAGGAGTTGGCTTAAACATTTTTGGTGGTGTTGTATCAGTAGAAGTAGATGGTTTATTATTTGCTGCATTATTGTTTGCAGCTTGTTCTTTTAATCTTTTATCTAATGATGAAATCATTGATTGTTGCTCATACTCCTTATTATAGTATTTGTCTAAATCATTTTCATTATTTATATTTGTATTAATATTTGCCTTATATTTCTCATTTTGATCAACTGTACTATAAGTTTTTGTATATATGTAGTCATCATTTCTTTTAGGAGTATGTTCAGATAAAGTATGTTGTTGATTTGTATCCTTAGATAAATTTTTCTTTTCACTGTTATTTTTATTTTCTATTGGCATTAGTAAATCAATACCACTTTCTAATTCAAATAAAGCATCATCTGCCATTTTACTATTCACTTTATTTTCAATTTCAATAGTTGAAATTGTATCTTTTAAATTATGTTTAGTTGTTATTGGCTTTATATCACTATCATCTAGAATTTCAATTTCTGTTTCATTTGTAAATTTTGATTTTGTATTTTCTTGTTTTTTATTATTATCAATTACTGGTGTTTCTTTTTCTTTTAATGTACTATATTCATTAATTTGATAATTATCAATTTTCTTTGTTGAAGGTTTTGAACTTTCTATTTTATGTTCTAGAGTTGGTTTAGAATCATTTTCTTCTGGTAATTTTGTTTCTAGCATTTTAGACTCTATTTTCTTTTTCTTTTGTTCTTGTTCTTCTCTTTCAATTTGAGCAAGCTTTTCATCTATTTTCTTGACTAAGTCATTTACTGATAAGTCAGGTGTTTTCTTTGGTTTATCTGGTGAAGCTGAACTTGGTTTATTTAATCCAAATGGATTACTTGCCATTGTTTCTCCACCATTACTAGTTGAAGAGGTTCCACCCATACTTGCCATCATTTCGTTAATCTTTTGATTTTTCTTATTCTTTACAAATTCTCTTATGTCAAAAATTTGAACTTCCTTTTTTTCACGAGTTGGGTATCCAACCTTAGATGATACACAATTTCCCCAGTCTATTTTAAAGTCTGGTACAAATGAAGTTTTAAATGGACTTTTTCTCAAACGTAGAATTATTTGGTCAAATTGTTTCATTCTTTGTAAGTCACTTACTGTTGCAAGTGGTGTTGACGCAGTTTTTGCGTCTTTTTTAGATTTCTTTTCACCACATAATTTACTTATTTCTTCAAGTGCTGCAAGTTCTGTAGAAATAAGATAAATTATATTACCACAGTTTCCCTTAATTGTTTCTGCATCATCTTTACCATATACTTTATTTAATTGGGCAAAGTTTTGGATAATCATTGTAAATCTAATTTGTCTTGAACGTGCTGCTGTTATCATTGTTGTAACATCTTTTAATGGTGGCATGTTTGCAAACTCATCTAGTAAGAAGTTTGTTCTACAAGGTAATTTTCCACCATGTTGTTGGGCAACATCAATTAGTGTTTCATATACTTGCTTAATAAATATTGTTGCAAGTGAGTGATATGTCTTCTTTTCATCTTGAATTATTATAAATACTGCTGTTGGTTGTTTACCAATTGATTCAAGTTCGAAATCACTATAACTTAACATTTCTGATAGGTTTTCACGTGAAGCAAATAATTTTACTTTTTGCTTAAATACAGAAATAATTCCACCTTTTGTTTCACTAGGTGCCATAACTGTTCCACTTGCGTTAACATAGGAGGCACTACTTGGCTCTTTATAATTAAAATATTCTTTTATATATGTTGAACCACCAAATTTATCTTCACCAACAGTTGCAGTCATGTTAATACTGTTTATATTAATTTTGTCTTCTGTTGTATCTTCAAACATAGCAAGTGCAATACCTGCAAAGTAGTCTGCTGCTGTTTTTTCCCAGAACGGATCTGAGTTAGCTGAACTTTCATCATACAAAATATTTAATGCTAAGTCATCAAGTAACTCTATTGCTTTATCTTGGTTTCCGTTTTTATATAGTTTATATGGTAAAGATAGTGGATTCCATGCATTACCATTTTGAGGATTACGGAAATTTAAAAGAATTATATTATATCCTCTTTGTTTTAATAAACCACCTGTTTTTTCATATATTTCACCTTTTGGGTCGGTACAAATAATAGATTCATGTTTTTTTGCTAAAATCTTAACAGTTGGAAGAATAGTATTAACTGTTTTACCTGATCCAGTAGCACCTATTACTAGGTTGTGATATTCCCCATTATCAACCCAAAGCTCTTTTCCATTACTTATTAATGGAATTCCTGCATATTCTGAATCTTGGTCAGATGCAATAACTTTCTTTATTGTACCATCTGTTTTTATTTCTTTTGGTTTTGCCCAATCACTATATCCACCACTTTTTCCAGAATCTAGACTAAATCCTACACCAGATTCAAATTCAAAGAAATATGAACTAACACTGAAAAATAGTCCTCCTAATGCTGCAGCATAAAAAACTAATGTTGTTACTATATGATCACTTGAAAATGCTGCAATTGGATTTAATCCATAAAAATGTCCTTCAGTAGCTAATAAAGGTATATTTAAAACACCTAAACATACAACATATAGCAAAAAAACTGCAAAAATCAAAAAAATTATAACATCTTTAGAAGATGCAACTATTTTTAGTTTCATGAAAGTTCACATCCTTAACTATAATTAATAATATCTAATGATAATTATATCATAATAATAATAAATATTTATCAAATATTTTTAAAAGTTATTTAAACTTTGTCAGCTACTTTTACTCTAAAATATATTTTATATCCAACAATAGTCATAAGTAAAATTATTAATATCAAAATAATATAAGCAATATATTCTGGAATATATTCTTTTTCTTCATTTAAATTTAATTCGAGTACAATAGTTTTTCCTTTTCTAGTACTGTTTTTATCAATATTCCATTTAAGTACTCCGTTAATGTTACTATCTGCATTTGTCTTAAGTATTTCATAATTTGTTTTTATCGTAATATTTACATTTTCTAGATTTTCATATCTTGAAAAGACATTCCATTCTGGAGTGGCATAAATAGATAAAATATTATTCTCTTTATGTTCTATTGATAAATTTGTTAAGTAATAATCTAGAATAGATGAATCTTTGTATTTATCAATATCAAATGTATATGAAAGTTTTACCCCCAATTCAGTACTAGATGATATTTTTTCACTTTTATAAGTTGGATCTATCAATTGTTCCTTGTATTTTACTTTCTCTTGATCATCATAAGTACTTTCTTCTTCTGGGTCATCACCACCATAAATTAAGTAACTATAAATTTTAGGAGGTTTCTCATAATATATATCAATTAATTCTTCATATGTAAGGCCACCTAAATCGTTTTTCCAAGATGATATATCCTTATTTATAACAGAAAAAGATTCTGTTGCTTTACCATCTTTAATTTCTACTTCGTAATTAGCAGTACAGCCTGTAAACAACAAAAATAAAGATAATATTAAAACTTTAATTTTATTATTTAGCATAATTCACCACCTAATATAAATCATTTACATTTCCTGAATTTGCGTAGTAATCATCTAAAAAGTTAATTCGATATCTTGTTTTACCGTCTGTAAAAGAACTGAAAGCAATTTTTCTTGTCTTTCTACCATTTTCTGCAATGTAGTATCCCGAATCATCTTTTCCTATAATTACCATTGCGTGATCTGCATCTCCTGTTGCTATGGAATCTGTGTTCATTGTGTCTCCTGGTTCTCCTAGTCTTATTAATTCGTCTGTACTCATCGTGCCAATTCTTGGATCATCGCCAGTAACATTTCTTCCACTAAATTCAACATATGTTTTTTCCGGATAATATCTGTTACTTGTCATTGAATATGCTCCAGCTGAGCCTTTAGAGCACAAATCCATTCCTCCATTACAGAAAGACCAGCGAACAAAATTTGCACAATTTAGCCCAAAACGACAAGGTTCATTATCACACGTACCTCCAAGTTTTCCCCATCTAGTATTTACTCCAAGTTTTCCTGCTATATCTGTATTAAAATTAGCATAGTTTCCTTCTACTTTTCCACCAGTATGGTCATACGGAAGAGTGTATCCACCAGTCATTTGGTATAGGCAGTCAATTAATCCATATGCTGCTTCTACTACTCCAGCACGTGTTCCAGGACCAGCAGCTACAACACGAGTTTCAACACATTGATTTAAGCAATCAACGCTGTACCCTTTTTTAGTTAATACATCTTCGATTGGTTCTTCAAATGCTTTACCGTTAATTATTTCTGTATGATTTGAATCAGTTACTTCAAAGCTTAATCCACAAGCTTGTGCTGTTACTGCCTTGATACTACTTGTGTTTTGGCATTGACCAATTTCTAATGATGATCTTAATCTTCTTACTGTTGCACCTTGTCCATAGAACATTTTAATTAGAGATTCCCAATCATATTCGAATGCACCAAAGTATTTTAGACCATATTGGCTTGCACCACGACCATGTCCTCCACTTGCTTTGTATGTTAAATCATCTTTCCAACATGAAGAATCAACTGTAGGGTCTGGGTATGTTGGACGACTATCTTTATTTTGATAACATGGACATGTTAAGTATTTTTCTGGAATAGTAAATTCTTTCCCTGTTTTTTCTGCATAAGCATCTGGATTTACTGGAAGTTTATTTTGTCCATCAGGCAAATAATAAAAACCATTTTCTAATTTATTTGTAACTGGGCAGAAAGCATCATATTCTGTTGATCTTACTTTTTCACTTCCATAGTTTGTTACCACTAATCCTCTTGTCTCTTCAACTGCTTTTGCAATATGTGGATACTTTTCTGGTGAATAATTTGGATTATAGTTTTGATTATTAGAACTATTTTCAATAATTCCTTCTCCATCGACACCTACAACCGAAATTCCATAACTTCTTGCTAAAATAGCAAATGCTTTTAGTGATTCATGGTTACCACTATTATATTCTGCAAGCATAACACCACCGATATATTGGTCTTCAAATGGTATTTCATCATATCCATCATCATTTTTATGTTTTACTTTAATATTTTCAATTGTACTTTCTACTACTTGATAGTTATAGCAATCTTTTCTAATTGATTCATAATATGAGTATATATAATTTCCTATTTCTAAAATCTTTGATAAATTTTGTTCATAATTTTGATCATCATTAATATTTTCATCAATATTTAAATAATCCTTCATATAAACATGGATAAATCCACCTTTATTAACTAAATTCCAGAAATATACTCCACCAGTATTAGGATCTTTAACATATGTTCTTTCCATATTTTCATTAATACTGTTATAGTATACGCCTTGGTCTTTTGAAATGACATAAATTGTTGGAATTGTTGACTTACCAAGTGGGACATCATATATACACTTTGCATTTAGTTCTGCTTCTGCTACATCTCTAAATCCTTTAAACCAGTTAACAGGATTAAACAATGCCCAAAAATTAAACTCATTTACTTCTAGGTCATTCATAGCATATTGCTCCATTGTATCTTCATCGCCACATTTTGGTTTAACTTTTGAATCCTTATTTACATAAGTCATAATTTGAGCTTTAGCAAGGTATTCTGATTGATCTCCCCATAATTCAAGGAATTCTTCCCAAGTATAAGATTTGCCATCTAAATAGTAACATTCTTCTTCTGAACAACTACCATCATCAACAGGCATTATATTACCATTTTCTATTGGTGCTATTAAAGTTGCTAATATTAAATATTTATCAACTTCTAATTTATATTTACTGCTAATTTTTTGTACTGACTTTTCAACTTTTTCATATAAACCTGGATACTTTGCAAAGACACTAGCATCTCCATAATCTTCATAATTTTCATCTACTTTTCCATCATTTTGATTACTATATATTTGTGTATCTGCATTTTTAAAAATTAAAAGGAATATAATACAAAGAAATAATATTGGTCCCATAATACTAACAATAGTTAAAATCATTGTTTTCTTTTTTTGTTCTTCTTTAAGTTTTTTTCCTACGTTAATAAGTCCTTCTGTATTTGTCGGAGCTTTTGCATATTCATCAAGAAGTTCTTCACCTTTTTCCGTTTTTAAAGCTTTATCTGCTATTTCACCTGTCCCTGGAACAACCGCATTTAGACCTGTTCTAATAGCATGTCTTGCTGCTTCTTTCTTTGCTCTCATTTTAATTTCATCTATTTTTGATGCAACAGCATTTTTATTTTGGTTTAAATTTCTAGCATATGCATTGTTATTTTGTGGATTGTAATTATTTACTGTTTTATAATTGTTTCTATTAGCTGTAGAAGTCTGTCTTTTATTTCTTACATTATTGTTTCCTTCTGTTCTATTAAAACTTCTACCTGTATTGTTTGCTGAATTATTCAAAGTATCACCACCAAAAACTACATAATTATTCAAGTATAATTATATCATAATAATACTTTATCCAAAACAAAAAAAAAGAAATATAAGAATTTCTTTTTTATAGTCCTCCACCACTACCAAATGATGATAATTCTTCAGGTGTTACAACAACATTTATTCGCATACGTCTATTACCACAAACGAACAAAGCTTCACCTTGAGAATATTGTTTAATGCTTTCTTTTTCATTGTCATTCAAGTCAATAAGTAAACTTAAATCTTCTGTGGCTTGTTTCTTTAATCCCATTATTAGATAGTATGACGCGTTATCAAATATTGCTTTACCTTGAGTAATAACAGCAGGTGTTGCAAAGTCACTTGGTTGTTGTGTAATTATTATTGTTCCCGTGTTATATTTTCTTGCACGTCTTTGAACTTGAGCTAAGAAGTCAGCTCCAAGAGTATTGTTATCACCAAGGATTACGTGGGCTTCATCAACCATTAGGATTGTATCTACTTCTTTATCAAGACATAATCCCCAAGCATATTTTAATATGTTAAAGAATAAAGCATTTTTAATATTTTCTTCTGCATTCATAAGTTCTTTTATATTAAATGTTATAAAATCACTTTCATGAGTTATAGTTGTATGACCATCAAAATAGTATTTTAAATCTTTTGTAAGGGGTCTTACTTTTAATTCAAGACGTTCCATAATATCTCTTTCATGAGTATGGTCTGTCATTGAAAGTAGTATTGCTTTAATAGTTTCATAAACATCAGAGAAAGTTGGATAATCTTGTGCTGTAAAGTTATAGAAGTCTTTATCAAAATCGATTCCAAAACGTTTATATGTATCTTGTACTACTTCACTGAATAATGTTAAAACATCTTCTTCAATTGATGGATCATAATATTTCATAAAGGCTTTTAAGAATTGAAGTGTACGAGTTAATACTGTATAACCAAGACCTTGTCTTATTTCTTCTTCATCAGCATCTATTACTATTTGAAGTGGATTAATCATACCGTATTCTCCACCTTTACCTAAGTCAATACTATCTCCACCAAATGTTTTAGTCATTTCTTCAAGTTCGTTTTCTGGGTCAATTGCAACGATTTGACAACCATTTCTGATATGATTTCTTAATAAAAGTTTTGCTGCAGTAGATTTACCACTACCTGAAGTTCCTAATAAAATTAAGTTAGCATTATTTCTATTATTTTCTTTTTTAATCTTATATAAGAATTGATTAAATAGAATTACTCCACCTGAGAAATCTACTCCAAGAAGTGCTGAATATCCAGGGTCTTTGATACTATCAAAAATAAATGGATACATAGCTGCAATTGTAACAGATGGAATTGGAGTTCCTATTCTATCTTCTATATCTTGTTTTGGGAAAATTGGAATTATTGATTTTAGAGCTTTTTCTTGCTCAAATCTTAATGCTACCCCTCTCATTCCCATAGCATCTAAGTAGTTTTTAACATTTGTTTTCTTTAATTCTAATCCTTCTTTTGTATCATCACTTATCATTATGTGCATTTGGAAATCAAATATTTTTGCTTGAGTTCCAGCAAGCATTGTAACAAAAGACTCTAGAGATTCATAGTCAAGACGAATTCTTTCTTGCATTGTTCTATCACGTTCGTCTTGGTATTTAGCTTTCAATTCTACTATTTGTTTATTAAGCATTTTAGATATTACTGAAAATGGTACTGGAATATGTTTAATAACTATTTTTATTCCTGACATATTAGTAAGTCCAGAAAGGTATCCCGGATTAATAAATTTTGGAAATGCAACTACAGTTAAGATTGTAGAATATTTATCACTTATAAAAAATTCACTTGGATAAAATTGCAATCCTTTAGGAGCTAATTGTGATTTTAAATTCATTGAACTCATTCAGTAGTCACCACCGTTCCAAATTCTGTTGATCTTCCTCCATTTAGGAAATTATCAAGAATAATTCTCAAATCTTCATTAGATGTTTGCTTTGCAGAAAGTCCTGCAGTAGCAAGTGCATTTATTAACATACGAATTTTCTTTTGAATCTTTTCAACATCTCTTTCTTTAAATAGGATATAGTATTCAGTATCAACAACATTGTTGTTCATAAACATATTACCTTTACTAATATCTTCAGCAATTAATTTTCTAATTGCAGGAGATGATTCTTGGTTATATAAAAGCTGTAGTTGTGACATATATACTGATATATCAACTGGTCTATCGGCAACTACTAACCAAAATTCAAAATCTATTTGATTATACATATTTCTTAAATTAACTAAAACTGATTGTTGTGATTCATAATCAAGGATGAAAATATTTTTTGGAGATATTTTTATTCCAGTTACTTTTTCTTGATTATTTAAAACTATCATTCCACCAGTTATTGATTGAACTGGTATCCAATCTTCTGTAAATCTACTATTTACGCTTGTACTCTTCGCCATATTTCATACACCAACCTCTCCAATAATATCGTTGTCTATTTACAAAGTAGAAATTATATATTGCTCCCAGCAATACCAGTATATTATGCTGATATGGTATTGGAACAACTAAGAATATTGAGATAAATCCAGGTAATAATATTAATATTAATACTGGAATGCTATCCATTGAACTATTAAAAATCAAAAGTAAAATTAAAGATATAGACATACCAATTGCAAAGATAATTAAATCTATTGGTCTAAAATATCCTAATATTAATTTACCTCTATTTGAGTTAGCAGGTATTAAATATTCATTCACTATATATCACACTCCAAATCTATTCTATGGATTATTGTTGTTATTATTATTGTTATTTTGCCTATTTTGTCTATGTTGATCTCTTGCATTAATTGCAGCATTTAAAGACTGTTGTTTATCGTTAACAACTTGTTGGTGATTTGTTCCCTTATATGGATCGTAAATTCCGCGATGTGCATTGTTATCAGTTCGTTCTGCAGTATGTAGTTCTCTTCTTGCATCTCTAATCTTATCTCTATCTGAAACTTCTTGGTCAAAAGCGTCTGTGCTTCCATAGATAACTCTTCCTACACCTCTTCTTACAGCTGAATGCCTACGTCTATTAGCATACATATCTTGAATTGATGTTCTTCCAGTAACTCCCATAGCTTCTCTTGCTTTTTTTCCTTTGTCTGCATTTTTTCTTGCTTCTTTTGCAGCACTTGTAGCATTATCCGCATTTGTTCTTAATTGTGCTAATGCATTTCCTGTTACACCACTATGAAGTGCTTCTTGATATTCTCTTTCAGCATTTTCAGCTATCGATTCAAGGGATGAGGCATACTTATCTGCTGCATTAACATTTGCTTCTGATAGTCCTAATCTATTTGCAGTTCTATTTAAATTCCAACGACCTAATGTATTAGCAAATCCACCCTTCCAGTTTTTATCACCAGTTCTAAGTTGTCCTGCTTTATCACGTCCTGCAGCATATCCTCCAACTTTTGGATCTGCTGTTGCTCCTGCTACTGCACCAGTCACTGCACCAGATAATCCACGTCCTGCAATAAGACCTCCAAGTGCTCCTGCTGCTGCACCAAATCCTGTTCCCATTCCAGCACCACTATCTTTAATTCCAAGTGAATCTTTAATGAATTTTGGAGCTTCTTTAGCAAAGAATATTAGTCCTAATATTAAGAATACAATTAAATATGCAGCTCTTAAAGGTTGTTCAGTAAATTCAGGGAAATTTGTAAACAATCCTTTTGAAACAATTAATTGAATCATCATTAAGACAACATATAATATTCCTAATTTTATAAATATATCTAAGAATGTACTTATAAGCATACTTAACCATTTACCAAATGTTCCATCTTTTGTTTTAGATTTTGGATCTATTAATGTCATTATAGGTATTGGTGCTACAATTTGAAGAATTATCATTTTAAATACCCTTTTTGCGATATCTATTGAAATTCCTAATAGCATAACAACCATAAGTATTCCTACAATTGTAGATACTCCCCATAAATAACTATATAAATAATATTTTGTAGCCCCTATTCCTACAATACCTGTTCCTTTAGCATTACAAGTTAAATTAACATTACTTGTAAAATCACCAATGGACGTAATTGCAGGTGTTTTTTCAAGTGTACCCGTTCCACAAATATCATCTAATTCTTCCGGTGGTATAAAAAACGCTTGAAGTGTTGACAAAGCCATTACATTAGCAGCATCATCAATACTATTAGAATTATTAGGATTTCCTACAGTTAATCCACTATTTTCATTTACTCCCAATAAAATTCTAGGTAACATTGGTAAAAATGCATTCTGTGCTCTATTAATAAGCCCTCTACCTTCACCATTGTTAAATAGTATTGTAGGTAAAATTACTAATGCAGCAAGCATTACTCCAGCACTCATAAGTAGCTTTGGAACTGATTTGTCACTTTTTCCTACCATTGAATCTGGATCTAGTATATACCCAAAGAACGAAAAACATAATTTAAATGCCATAAAGACACCTAAAATAACGTATATACGCGAATAAATTCCGTTTAAAACATCTGAACTTGTTGTTAAATTTGCTAAATCAAAAATACCGTATAAAATCCAATTTATTAACCCATAAACCATACTATCTAACGCAGAAAATATGGATCTAAGTATATCTATTATCCAACTTTGTTGTTGAGCACCCATAAATATCACTCCAAACTAATAATCTATAATACATTATAGCATAAAAAAAAATAATAATAAATAAGTTTATTATTATTAATTTTACTATTCATAGAATTTTACAACATATGGATCAGCTTCAGTTCCGTTTCCTTTTTCATAGATTGCACGTGAACCTAAAGTTATCATTGGTCTAACATTACTTTTTGATGAGCATAGTGCTGATTCTACATATTTCTTGGCAACATTATATGCTTCATTTGTTGTTTCACTATTAGTAGTTAATAACCACCAATAATCCTCAAATTGAGAAAGATAATTATGATTTCCACAATTTTTTGATGAGATTGTTGTACATTCATCATCAAGACTTGCACTCATATAGTAGTATGCTGGTAATAATCCTACATATTGATTTTCTAATATTTTTTTACATTCTATAGCACCACTTATATCTGTTTCTGTAGTACTTCTTTTTCCAACACATAAGTTCATAGGTGAAATTAGATAATTAGTTTTACTACTATACTTTTCGTTATTGAAAAGGCTTATTTCTCCTTTATAAAAACTTTCTACAGCTTCCATAGCTCTACTTTTTAATCCATTTTGTTCATATTCATTTATACCTTGAGTTTTTCCAACTTCTGAATTAAATCTATCATCCCAAGGTAAGGTTTTTTTAGTATGTCCAACATAAATTAATATCATATCATTACTATCTGTAATAGCAACAATACGCCAATAATTATCATCAATTAAAACATAGTTATTTACTTCTTCTCCTCTAAAAACATATTCAAAAGATTCAGTACTACTTGGATTTGAAAGATCTTGTTCATCTAAAATAAATTCTCCATCTACTCTTTGATATAATCCACTACCTGATACAACTCCAAATTCATTATCAATTAATACTTTGTTATACAATTTAGTTGTTTCATATGCACTACCACAATATAGAGATGGTACATAATTATAATAACTATCATTTGCTAAATAAATATCTACACTACCATTACAAATAATGTTTTCTTTTCCTACATATGATGATAAATCTTTTATATATCCAGCATTAATTAATGTAGCTGATGAAATTGTGATAGTAGAATCACTAGTACTTGGAAGTGCTCCAGGGAATTCTTCAATATAATCCATGGTAGCAGTAACTAACTTTTCTTCTATTTCTTCATATGATAATTTAACACCACCAGAAACTAGATTCTTTAATAACAATAATATTACTATTAAAGCAATCATTCCAACTAATATACCAACATATTTATACATACTTTTATCCATGTAATCACCTCGTAACAATATTATTTTATCAAACTATATAAAAAAGAACAAGAAAAAAGGAAGATAAAATCTTCCCAATCATATTATTGATTTTGCCAACATTGATACCAACTTGATGAATCACTATCTGTTGTTACATCAGCTACTAATCCCATTATTACATTAACTAAGAATGGTAATAAGAAAATTACTACTGCAGCTATTGAACGTTTAATAAGTTTTCCTGTAGCTGCTTTAATTTCCTTATCATCACTTGCTAATACTGCTTTTCCTAAGTCAATACTTCCCATCAGAATTAATGCAATAGGAATCAAAATACAAATAATATTAAGAACGTTTTTTATAAGAGCTACAACTGGACCTAAACCTCCACATGCATCTGCCGCTAATATTTGAAACATATCCATATATAATTCCTCCAAACTCATAATAAAATAATACTATAATATAATTTCTTTGTCAATAATTATACATTGTTAAAGTGTAAAGAAAAAAAATAAAAATACTTAAAATTCATTTTATAGGTATTAGAATCTTAAGTATTTAAATCATAATATATAAATGATTATCTAATCATCCCTAGTTTCTTTAATAGACCATCGATAACATCTGATAATTCACGATCATTTAGTGGCGGAATTACATAAAAAATATTAATACCTGCCTCTGCAGCAAAATCTTTAAGATCATGATCATTTAATACTGCTCTATTAATAACAACTTTTTTATTTCTTAATTTTTGAAAAATCATTTTATCTCTTGTCATCAATCTATTAAGTTTAATTACAGATGGTTCTACTAAGTAAAGTGTTTCATCACAAACATTTTCATCATAATCATTTAAATCAACAAGTACATAGTTAAAGTTTTTAGCTTTTAACATTTCTGTTGCTATTGAGGTTTTATCAGTTGAAACCATGTTTTTTTCCCTTAGGAAAACAAAATCTCTTTTATCAACTTCTAACCCAAGAACAGATAAACCGTACTTTTCTTCTAGTTCTTTTTTTATCATATAAATAAGTGATGTAGCACCTGCGCCATCAGTAACATTTTTTATTCCTAGTGTTCTAATACCACTATAGAAAACTTGAGGCTCATCATTTCTAGTATTAGTAGGTGCTGCTGGAAGTCCTGGTTGTTCTAATTGATGTAGATGTGCAACATCTTTATATGTATTAGGTGTATTTAATAAATACATTATTCCATCTGCGTTAGTAGTAAAGTTATAATATCCCATAGATATTAACTTTGATAAGAAATAATTATTTGCTACTGTCGATGATGGCGGAATAAGCAAAATAAGTTTATCTATTGGAAGACCTATAGATAACTTTTGATATGTAATAACATCGTCAAAATTTTCTAATGCTGTTACATCCACTATCATTCTAGCAAAAAAGAAATTAGTAAAAGTACTAATAAGTTCATCTGCGCTAAAAGTACCACGAAGTGTCTTAATTATTTCAATATTTAATGTTGAAACAACACTTTCTTGTTGATTAACAACTAATACATTCATACTAACCTACCCTCTCAAAATTCTCTTTGTTTTCTTTTTTATGCTGGAGCACCATTAACGATACAAGTACTTGTAGCAAATGGATCTTCATTAGAATTAACTAGCGTACCTGTTTCGATTAATCTAGTCTCCCCTTTAATTGTTACATCTATTTTTAATTTTAAAAATGAGAATGTAGCATATAATTCGATGTAATAATAAGCGCCTTTATTTTCAGAAGAATATTTACATACTTTGTATCCTCTTTTTGGATTGTATCCGTGACTTGCTAA
>JAGALD010000032.1 GCA_017625395.1 Bacilli bacterium
TTACAATACTCATAGCATCACACAAAGAACCAATATCAAACGAAACACCTTTCCAGGCCCTATTCCAATATTGACTCTGTAATCCATCCAATAAAGATAAAACTATAAAACAATCTTGTTCACTGTAACCATTAACCATTTTACTAAAACGTTCAATATCAATCAAATTTCCATCAGGAAAAAACAATGAAGAAAAAGTAGTAAAGCCTAATCTTCTATCTTTTTCCTCTCTTGTTTCAACTAGAGGTCTAAGTCTTCTAATACAATGCCTACTATATAAATTCCCACCATTTTTTAATTCATCAAGTCTATTATCAACGTTACTATTCCATTCAATTACAAATGAATTATTTTTATAATCATCATAATCAACAACACAATATCTTGCAATAGGTGATTTACCATCCATAAACACAATTAAACTAGGAACAATCATATTTAAAAAACAAAATTCACTATCACTTGAACTAATTTGTAACTGAGCATTATCACCTAAAGTAAATAAAATATTTTTTCCAAACAAACTTCCATTTACCGAATAATTATCATAACTTTCTAACACAAAGTCACTACCAAAATTATTTTCTAAATATTTAGCTAAACTAGCACCAAGTTTATTGCTCATATTATCACCAAACCCTTGTAAATTTAAATATTATACATTATATCATCTAAATAAAGTCCTTCTGGTTTTATTGTAGTAACAAGATTTCTTAAACTTTCATCTTCCAAAATTCTTTTTATATCTGAAGGCTCTAATTTACCTTTTCCAACTTTAACAAGTGTCCCCACCATATTCCTTACTTGATATTTCATAAAACCTGTTCCAGTAAAAGAAAATGTAACCTTACTATCATTAACATCAATAGAAGCATCAAATATTTCTCTTTCAAAGTTTTCCTTAATAACCTCTTCTGAAACAAAACTTTTAAAATTATGTTTACCTATGAAATACTTAATTGCTTCTTTCATTGATTCAACATTTAAAGATTTATTAAATTGATGAACATAATTCCTCTCAAGAGGATTATACTCTCCACAATTTATAATATATTTATAAGTTTTTTTACACACCATAAATCTAGCATGAAAATCTTTATCCACAGTTTCTGTTCTAAACACATGAATATCGTCAGGAAGTAAACTATTCAATGCACATTTTAATTTATATAAGGTAATATCAACATCAATATCAAAATGAGCACATTGACATCTAGCATGAACACCTCTATCGGTTCTTCCCGCACCAACAATCTTAGTTTCAGTATGATTATTAATATTATACAAAGCTCTTTCAAATTCACTTTCTACACATCTTTTACCAGGTTGCTTTTGATATCCATTAAAATTAGTACCATCATAAGAAAAATGTATCAAATATCTCATAAACACCTACCAAAACATAAATAATATAATAATAATTAAAATACAAACTATTAAAAATAAAGTATCATATAGTGTCCATCCATAATTAAATGAGCTTGTAATTTTATCACTATAACCAAAAAATCTTATTTTTCCCTGCAAATAACAATCATCCATATCATTATTAATTTTATTTTTCAACGAAATATCATTCAAATAAATATTTGAACTTTTCTTTTTATTATAAAGAGATACTTTATCCAAATATCTATTATAGAATAATTTTTTTCTTTCCTTGGCACCTTCCGAATATATTGATCTATAACGAATATCACTTCTATCCTTTTTACTAAAAGACATCAAAAATAATAAAATAAAATTAACTATAAACAAAATTTTAAGTATAATTCTAATTTTAGAAGTATATAAGCAAAATAATAAAATTAACACAATTGCAAAATTAATTAACAAAGATTTATAATTTCTATCTACTATTGATAATAAAAGCAAATAAAATAATAAAAGCCAAAATAAATAATAATTATCTAAAAAGAGAATAATTAATGAAAAAACGCAAACAGTAACTATTCTTAATATTAAATTCGTATTACACATGTTTATATATATCCTTTATAATATCTCTTACATCTTTGCTATAAAATAGTTTAACGTTTTTTTCTACTTTGGCTTTATAAGTAACAAGTGAAAGTGTAGGAACAGCCTGTCTATTTTTTATCAATGCTTCTACATTTGTATATATATTATCAGTAGTATCATAATTAAAGTAACTCTTACTCCATACAAGAGAATAATCAGAAATTTTATATAATCTATCAACACTTCTACATGTAATTAAAATAACATAATTTCTTTCTTTTAATAAATTAAATAAACTATAAATCTTTTTACATGAAAAATTATCTAATCCAACAAATATGTCATCAAAAACAACTATATTATTTGATAAAAGTAAACGTCTAATAATGTTTAAATAAATTTTTTCAGTATTTGACAAAAAAGAAATTTTCTTATCTAAAAAACTATCAGACAATTCTAATGAACATAAAATTTTACTTAAAAATATATCATCATAAGAAGAATTAGTATATAAATCTATTTCCTTAAATACCGTCCCTCCAGCAAAATATAAATTATTGTTATTAATATAAACAATTTTGTCATTTTTTTGTAAATTAAGAAGTAATTTTTTTATATTAGTAGATTGTATAGAATTAATATATCCTTCTTTAAAATTTACAGTACGTTTTTTACTAAAACCATTATCAAGTACTATTTCCATAATTTATTCACCACCTTATCAACGTCATAATAAATATCATCAAGTAAATCATAAAACTGAAGTTTTCTAGATAAATCAATCATAATAGGAATTTCAAATCCCATTTTAGAAAGTTCATTATCTTGTTTTATTAAAACATCAAAATCGCCTTCCAAAGAATTTTTTCCATCATATAAAACAATAATGTGATTAAGACCAATAACATCATTAATATCCGAAGTCGTAAATAAAATACCTAACTCTAATTCTTTCCTAATATCTTCCAAAATATTAAAAATCTCTTTTTTTTCTCTATCTCTAAGTTTCTTAAAAACATCATCAAGCAACAACACTTTTGGAAAATGTATTATTGAAGCACCAATTAGTACCTTAACTTTTTCAACATTAGATAATTTATCAATTTCTTTGTCAAGAATATCGTCAATTTTCACAATTGATGAAATCATATTAATTCTTTTATCAATTTCTTTTTTATTAAAATTTAAATGAATAAGAGGAAATAACAGTTCTTCTCTTACAGTATCACATAAAAATTGTCTATCTAAATCTTCAAAAACTGTACCTATATTTAATACATATTTCTTAAAATTCCTCTTATTTAATGGTATATCGTTGACACAAATATTACCGCTATTAGCTACTAAAACACCACTTAATGCCTTAATTAATGTAGTTTTACCACAATTATTTGGAGATAATATAGCAACAATGTCATTATAATAAAATGAAAATGACATTTCATTTATTATCTTATCTCCGCCAACCTTAACAATCAAATTATCCACACTTAACAATCCCATAACATCTCACTTCCACCACTCAATGCTTTCTATTATATAATATTTTCTAAAAATATAAAGAAAAAAAGAAAGAAAATTATTTTTTTTCTTTCTTTTTCTGAAAATTATAAACTACTTTAAGAGCAAATTTACTTGAAACAAAACGATTAAAAAACAAAGTAGCTTTCATTTTAAAACCAGGTACTATTATAAGTTTATTTTTAAACATTTTATCAATAGCATATTTAGCAACAAAGTCACTATCTAACCCCTTCATAGCAAATTGTACATTCGCTACATCATTAAAATTAGTAACAACTGGTCCAGGACAAAGACAAGAAACATGAACACCTGATTTTTCTCTTCTTAATTCCTCATATATTGCCAAAGTAAGCTTAGTAACATATGACTTAGTAGCATAATATGTTGACATCAAAGGTCCAGCTTGAAAACTAGCAGCAGAAGAAACATTTAATATATACCCTTTACCTCTTTTTTTCATATCTTTTAAGAAAAATTTAGTTAATATATGAAGAGTTTTTATATTAAGATTTATCATTTCTAACTCACGGTTCAAATCAGATTCAGCAAAGGCACCGAACATACCAAAACCAGCATTATTTATTAAAATATCTATATTATCATTTTTACAAAGTACATATAGTTCCTTTAATTTAGCTTCATTAGATAAATCAGCAACAATAATCTTTACTTCAGTTGGAAGTTCCTTTTGGATTTTTTGAAGTTTTTCTTTATCGCGTGCTACTAAAATCAAATCATAACCTAAACTGCTTAAATATTTAGCCATACTATAACCAATTCCTGATGATCCACCAGTAATAAGTGCTTTCATATAATCAACTCCATATTAATAATATTATAACATATAAAAAATGGAAATCCATACATCAAAAAAAGAACTTTTAATAAGTTCTTTTAACTACATAAATAATTCTAAAAATTGCTTCTCTTCTTCTGTCATTTCAGATATATCAGCAGCATCAGTCAAATCAACTTCTGGAATAGACTTAACTTCCTCAAAAGTATTAGATGATTTTAAATCAATCTTCATTTCATCATAATTAACTAAAACATTAAAATTAAAATCATATTTTTTATCTTTTTCAACTTCTTTTGTAGCCATATCTAAAGATAATACTTCGATTTCTTCCTCACCAGCATTAATCTTAACCTTTAAATTAAGTGTTGACTCTTTATCAGATTCTTTAAGCTTTCCATCAACATTAAGCATTTGATATACTTGAGCAGAAATATTTGTTTCATTATCATTTATTGATTCAAACTTCATTGTTGCAAGCTTAATTCCAGCCATAGAAACGTAATATTCTAAAACATCATTTTTATCTTTATTCTCATATGTATTAATACCTAAACTGATATTTTGCATACTTTCTTCTGGGTCAAGAATAACTGTTATTACTGCTGACAATATATCTTCACCATCTAAATATACTGTATATTTAAATAATGTCTCTTTATCATCAGCTTCCTTAACTGCCTCTTTTAACTCATCAATTAAAGAATTTAATTCTTTCTCAATATCAATTTGTTCATCAGTTGGTAACTCAGCATTTACAGTTTCATAAGCATCTATTATAGAATTATAAAACTCTTTATCATTCTTAATTTTATTAATTAATGACTGAACAATTTCTAAAAGATCTTTTTCAGTAAATTTAGCAGTTAATTTATTAACTTCAAACTCTTTACCACCTAAAGTTATAGTTGCCTCATCATCCTTAGTTAACTCTTTATCATTAAATTGTTCTGTTAATGAATCAGAAAGATAATTAAGTACCACTAAAAAGTCCATATCTGACTTATTAGTTTCAAGTTCAACATTTAATTCAGCATCAGTATAATAGAATCTTGAATAAACATCTTTTACTTTATGATAAAACTTATTATCTTTAAATAACATTTCAACATTTAACTCTTCTTCTAAACCTTGAGCTAATTTCATGTTAGCATAAATTTCTTTAAGTGATACATAAAAATCACCTTGGAATGCTAAATCTTGATTATCATATCCATCATTCATAGAAAGTTTAGTATCAGTTGTTAATTTTACAATAGCATTTTTATCTTCGAAAAGATTAGAAATTTCACCAGAAAGACTTTCTTTTACAGAACCAATACTTTTACTAATTGACTCAGTTATTAATTCTTTATCTGATTTAGGACTGCCACTTAAAAGTAAGAATGTACCTACACCTAAAGCTACAACACCTAAGACAACACAAAGAATAATAATCGTATTTTTTAACTTCTTATTCATCATACACCTCTTTACTATTTTACATAATAAAGTATATTACAAATTATATAAATAGTAAACCACAAATAAAAAAAACTTTGTTAAAAACAAAGTTAATTTATTTATCAAATTATTAAACTAATTCAATAATTACCATTAAAGCGTTATCTCCGCGTCTTTCATCTAATTTTAAGATTCTAGTATATCCACCATTTCTATTAGCATATTTTTCAGCTAATTCGTCGAAAACTTTTTTAACAGCAACATTATCATTTTGAAGAAAAGCTAAAGCTTGTCTTCTAGAAACTAGACTACCATTTTTACCATAAGTAATCATTTTATCAACAAACTTGCGAACTTCTTTTGCTCTTGTTTCAGTAGTAACTACTTTACCATTCATAATAACATCTTTTGTTAAATTAGCAAGCATGCTTCTTCTATGTTTGTTATCTACACCTAATTTTCTATATGCCATTGTTTCTCCTCCTTACTAATCATCATTACGTAGAACTAATCCTAAGTCTCTAACTTTATCTAATACTTCTTTAAGTGATTTCTTACCTAAATTACGTATTTTCATCATATCATTTTCACTCTTATTAACTAAATCTTGTAATGTATGAATATTTGCTCTCTTTAAGCAATTATATGCTCTAACAGAGAAATCTAAATCTTCTATAGTAGTTTCTAAAGCTTTTACCTTAGGATCTTCAGTCTTTTCAATCATCATTCCTGTCATATCAGCAATGTTACTTAAATTAGTAAGAATACTAAAATGTTCAATTAAAATTCTTGAAGCTAAAGCAATTGCTTCTTCAGGTTTCATAGAACCTTTTGTCCATACATTAAGAATTAACTTATCGTAACTTTCGTCTTGCCCAACACGTGCACTTTCAACATCGTATGAAACTCTTTCAATTGGAGTAAAAATAGAATCTATTGCAATAACTCCAACTTTTCTAATATCAAGAAGTTTTTTGTTTTCTTCACTTCTTACATATCCTCTACCATTAGAAACTGTCATTTCCATAATTAATTTTCCACCTTTAGCAACATTTGCAATTACTAAATCAGGATTAATTATTTCAATATCAGCATCATGATCGATATCACCAGCTGTTACTGGACCTTCAGTAGTAGCATTAATTCTAACAGTTTTCATTTCTTTAGAATGATTTTTTACAACAACTTGTTTTAAATTTAAGATAATTGTTGTAACATCTTCTACTACACCTTCAATAGTTTGGAATTCATGTAAAACTCCATCTATTTTAACACTACTAATTGCACTTCCTGGAAGACTAGATAACATTACACGTCTTAATGCGTTTCCTAATGTTGTACCGAATCCTCTTTCAAGTGGTTCAAGTTCAAATTTACCATAAAAATTACTTTCTACATAATCAGTTATTTTATAGTTTGGTTTTTCAAATTCTATCATGAAACTACCTCCTTTATTTATCAGCCACAATTAACCACGTGGACGTTTTGGTGGACGACATCCATTATGTGGAATTGGTGTTACATCAGTAATTGTTGTAATCTCTAAACCTGCTGCTTGAAGTGATCTAATAGCAGTTTCTCTTCCTGGACCTAATCCCTTAACATTTACTTCTATTTTTCTCATACCTAATTCGAATGCAGCTTTACCTGCAGCTTCTGCTGCCATACCTGCAGCAAATGGAGTTGATTTCTTACTTCCTTTAAATCCTAATGCTCCACTACTAGCCCAAGAAATAGCGTGACCTTCTTTATCAGTAATTGTTGTAATTGTATTGTTAAATGTTGAATGAATATGAGCTACACCTTCAGGAACATTCTTCTTGACTTTTTTCTTTCTTGTCTTATAAGCCATGTCTTTTTCCTCCTTTTAACATATATATTAAATTAATTATTAACTATTATTTCTTTTTATTAGCAACAGTCTTACCTTTTCCTTTACGAGTTCTAGCATTACTTCTAGTACTTTGTCCTCTAACAGGTAATCCTTTTTTATGACGAGTTCCTTGATATGAATTAATTTCCATTTTAGTTTTAATATTCATATTAACTTCACGTCTTAAGTCACCTTCAACAACATATTTAGATACTTCATCACGTAATCTTGTTAATTCGTCGTTATCAAGTTCCTTAACTCTTTTGCTACCTTCAACCTTAGCATCAGTAACTATTTTTTTTGCTAAATTTCTTCCTATTCCGTAAATATAAGTTATTGAAGTTTCAACTTGCTTATCATTAGGAATATCTACACCTTTAATACGAGCCATTATTTACACTCCCTTTCATTAACCTTGTTTTTGTTTGTGTTTAGGATTTTCACAAATAACCATTACTTTACCTTTACGTTTAATAATTTTACATTTTTCACATATTGGTTTAACAGATGCTCTTACTTTCATTCTTATCCCTCCTATGGTTTTCTATAGGTTATACGCCCACGTGTTAAGTCATAAGGCGATAGTTCTAACATTACGGTATCTCCCGGTAAGATGCGAATGTAATTCATTCGGATTTTACCAGAAACGTGAGCTTCCACAATGTGACCATTTTCAAGTTCAACTTTGAACTTTCCACCTGGTATTATTTCTAGAACTTTACCTTCTATTTCGATTGTATCCTCTTTTGCCATCTTTTCACTCTCCCGTCAAAATTTGATAACCATCTTTAGTAACAACGACAGTATGCTCAAAATGAGCTGATGGACTACCATCGTATGTTTCAATTGTCCATCCATCATCTAACATACAAATATCAGCTTCTCCTAAATTTAACATTGGTTCAACTGCAAATACCATTCCTTCTTTTATAAGAGGACCAGTACCAGCTTTTCCATAATTAGGAATATCTGGTGCTTCATGTAAATTGTGACCAACTCCATGACCAACAAGTTCACGAACAACACCTAAATGATATTTATTTGCAACATTCTCAACAGCATTAGAAATATCACCAATTCTGTTTCCAGGTTTAACCATTGCAAGTCCTGCATATAAAGCTTCTTCAGTTTGTTTAAGTAAATCAGATACTTCTTTCGATACTTCACCAACTGCATAAGTCCAAGCAGAATCACCATGATAACCTTTATAACATGCACAAATATCAACTGATATTATATCACCATTTTTTAATTTTCTATCTCCTGGAATACCGTGAACAACTTCTTCATTAACACTTGTACAAAGAGTTGCAGGAAATCCATGATAACCTTTACAAGAAGGAATAGCTCCCTTGCTTCTAATAAAATCTTCGGCAAGTTGATCTAACTCTTTTGTAGTTATTCCTTCTTTTATAAAGGGTTTTAAATACTGATGTGTTTCATAGACAATAGAACCAGCAATCTTTAAAAGTTCAATTTCACGATTGCTTTTAATATTAATCAACTTTATCACCTAGAGAATTTAATATATCTTCAACTGATTTAAGAGTTACTTCTGAATCAGTTGAATCAACTTCATACAAAATTCCTTTTTCTCTATAATAGTCAATTACTGGTGCAGTAACATTGAAATAAGTTTCAATTCTTGTTTTCATAGCTTCTTCATTATCATCATCTCTTTGATATAATGCTCCGCCACACTTATTACAAATACCTTCAGTAGTAGGTTTTAATTGGTCATTATATATATTATATATAGCACCACAATCTTTACACATTCTTCTACCTATAATTCTTTGTACCAATAATTCTTCTGGTATAGTCATATTAATGGCTACTCCAGCATCCATATTTAATTTTTCTAATATCTTAGTATATCCTTGAGCTTGCTCTAAATTTCTTGGGAACCCATCTAGTATGTACCCATTAGCACACTCAGGTTGAGTTATCTTATACTCAACAGCTTCAAAAATAACATCATTAGGAACAAGCTGTCCATTATCCATCATAGACTTTAACTCATTTCCTAATTCATCACCAACTGATGCTCTTTCTCTTAAAATATCACCTGTGGAAATATGAGCATATCCATATTTCTCTTTAAGTTTTTTTGCAAGAGTACCTTTACCAGCACCTTGCACAGCTAATAATATTAAATTTCTCATCTTCTACTATATCCTCTTTTATAATTTCTAGTAACCAAACTACCCTCTAATTGTCTATAAGTTTCAAGTGCAACCCCGACAACGATTAATAAACTTGTACCACCAACAGATACAGAAGGTGATAATCCAGTAAGAGATGTAAATATTATTGGTAATGCAGATATAATTACTAAGAATAATGCACCAAAAACTGTCAATCTAGATAATACTTTCGAAATATAATCTTCAGTGTCTTTTCCAGGTCTTACACCAGGAATAAATCCACCATTATTTTTTAAATTCTTTGCTAATTCTTCAGGTCTTAATTGAATAAATGTATAAAAATATGCAAAGAAATAAATTAATAGAACAAATATAACAAACCCAACTGGTTTAGTATATGTTAAATATTCATTAACAAAATTTGAGAACCCTTCATTTTTAACAAACTGAGCAATAACTGCAGGAATAGTAAGCAAACTAGATGCAAATATTACTGGAACAACTCCGGCAGTATTTATTTTAATTGGCATATAAGATTGATTATTACCAAACACACTAGTTGACTTATTTGCATATTGAATTTGAATTCTTCTTTCTGCTTCTTGTATATATATAACACCAATTATAACAGCAAAATATATTAATACAAATAATACAAAAATTCCAATTCCTAAAGCTTGTGAAAAATTACCAGATAATATTAATTCATCAAATGCAGTAACAAACATCGCAGGTAATGTATTAACAATACCAGCCATTATTATAAGTGACATACCATTACCAATACCTTTTTGAGTAATTTGATCACCTAACCATAATAGGAAAGCTGTACCAGCAGTAATAATTGTTGCTACATACATATAATCAATTGTAGACTTTCCACTTCCTAAGAATGCTAACGCAAATACAAATCCTTCAATAAATGCAAATATAATTCCCATATATCGAGTTATTTTATTTATTTTTTGACGTCCTGTAGGACCTTCATCTTTTAGTTCACTAAAATACGGAACAATATCCATTTGTAACAACTGTACAATAATGGATGCAGTGATATAAGGCATAACTCCCAATGAAAATATTGAGAATTGTTGCATTGCACCACCTGTAAACGCATTTAATGTACCAAAAGCTGGATCTGACATATCCAAATTAGGTGTTCCTGGAATTTGGATATATGTTCCAACTATAAACAGTGCTAATGCACCTAATGTAAATAATATTCTTGTTCTCAAATCTTTGTTAGTAGGTGCAAATAATTGTTTCAAACTTTGAAACATATTACATCACCTCAATTTTACTTCCTGACGCTTCTATTTTTTCAACTGCTGTCTTTGAAAATTTATGTGCTTGAACAGTTAATTTCTTTTCAAGAGTTCCATTTCCCAAAACTTTAATACCATCAAGTTGATTTTTAACTAATCCTGTTTCTTTTAATAAAGCAGGAGTAACAACTGTACCATCTTCAAATCTATTTAAATCGCTAACATTAATAACTGCATATTTAATTTCGAATTCATAGTTATTGAATCCTCTTTTTGGAAGACGTCTATATAATGGTGTTTGTCCACCTTCGAATATAGCTCTAACTCCTCCACCACTTCTTGCATTTTGTCCTTTATGACCTTTTCCACTTGTTTTACCTAAACCTGATCCTCTACCACGACCAACTATTTTTCTTTTTTGAGTAGCTCCGATATTTCTTTCTAATTCATGTAACTTCATTATCCTAAAATCTCCTCTACTGTTTTTCCTCTTAGTTTTGCGATATGTTCAGGTGTTTTAATTTGTTTTAAGGCATCAAGTGTAGCATTTGCCATATTATTTTTAGTTCTTGCACCAAGTGATTTAGATATAATATCACGAATTCCAGCAAGCTCTAAAACAGCTCTTACTGCACCACCAGCAATAACTCCATTACCAGCAGCAGCAGGTTTTAATAAAACTTTTGCAGCTCCTCTAACACCAATTACTTCATAAGCAATTGTTCTATCATCTGTTAAAGGTACTTTAATTAAATTCTTATTAGCATCTTGAATAGCTTTCTTAATTGCATCTGGTACTTCGTTAGCTTTACCAGTACCTAGACCAACTTGACCATGTCTATCCCCAACAACAACAGTAGCAGAAAATCTTCTTTGTCTACCACCCTTATTAACTTTAACAACGCTCTTAATTTCAATAACTTGTTCTTCTAAAGTCTTTGCTTTTGGGTCATTGTTTTTATTTTGCATAAATTACCCTCCTTCTTTTAGAATTCTAATCCTTTATTACGTGCAGCTTCAGCAAGTGCTTTTACACGTCCATGATAAAGATATCCACCTCTATCAAACACTACTTTTTTGATGTTAGCTTTAATTGCTTTTTCTGCAACAGCTTCACCAACTTTAGTAGCTGCTTCTACATTACTTCCATTAGTTAATTTTAGATCTTTATCAAGTGATGATGCACTTACTAACGTAGTTCCATTTTCATCATCAATAATTTGTGCAAAAATGTTTGAATTTGATCTAAACACATTAAGTCTTGGAACAGCACTTGTACCATGTACATCTTTTCTTACTCTTTTGTGTCTTTCAACACGCATAGCATTTCTTGATTCTTTCTTAATCATAAGCAACTTCTCCTTATCTTATATTTTAAGCAGCTTTCTTACCTTCCTTACGAATAATGTGTTCGTCTTTATAACGAATACCTTTTCCTTTATAAGGTTCTGGTTGTCTAACTTTTCTAACATTTGCTGCAAATTCTCCAAGTTTTTCTTTATCTATACCTTTGATAGTAAGTTCAGTATTACTTGGTAATTCAATTGTAATACCCTCTGGAATTTGCATCTCTACTGGATGTGAATATCCAGCACTTATAACTATTACATTACCTTTTTGAGCAAAACGGTAACCTACACCAACGATTTCAAGTTGTTTTTCAAACCCTTTAGTAACACCAACAATCATGTTATTGATATTAGCATTTACTGTTCCATGCATTGCTTTGTAAGTATCGTTTTTTCTTAATACTTCTAAAGTGTTGTCTTCTACTTTAACAGAAATACCATTTACTAAAGTAGTAGTAAGTTCCCCTTTTGGTCCTGTAACTTTAACTATTCCGTTTTCTTCTGTAATTGTAACACCACTAGGTATTTCAATTTTTCTATTTCCTATACGACTCATTTCAAGGCCTCCTCACACTTTAGATTACCAAATGTACGCTAATACTTCTCCACCAAGATTTTGTTTACGAGCTTCCTTATCAGTCATAATTCCTTTTGAAGTAGAAATTATAGCAATTCCTAATCCATTTAATACTTTAGGAACTTCATCACTCTTAACATAAACTCTTAATCCTGGTTTAGAAATGCGTTTTAATCCAGTAATTACTCTTTCTTTTTTATTTCCGTATTTAAGTGTTAATTCAATAGTCTTATGACCATCTTCAACAACTTTATATTCTTTAATAAATCCTTCTTCTTTTAAAATTCTAGCAAGTTCTATTTTTAATTTAGAAGCAGGAACGGTTACATCAGTATAACCCATTGAATTTGCATTACGGATACGTGTTAACATATCTGCAATTGTATCAGTTACTACAGCCATATTAAAATCCTCCTTCCCAATTACCAGCTTGATTTTTTGATTCCTGGTATTTGTCCTTTATAAGCTAATTCTCTAAAGCAAATACGGCATACTCCAAATTTACTCATAACAGCATGAGGTCTACCACATCTTTTGCAACGAGTATATTCACGTACTTTGAATTTTTGCTTTTTATTAGCTTTAACAATCATACTTTTTTTTGCCATTATTTACCCTCCGATTACTTTCTAAATGGAATTCCAAGTTCTTTTAATAAATCATAAGCTTCTTCATTAGATTTTGCAGTTGTTACAAATACGATATCCATTCCACGTACTTTAACAACATTATCATATTCTATTTCAGAGAATATTAATTGTTCTTTAATACCTAATGTATAATTTCCACGTCCATCAAAAGCCTTTGGTGAAACACCTCTGAAATCACGAACACGAGGTAATCCAATAGATACTAACTTATCCATAAAGTTGTACATATTTTCTCCTCTTAAAGTAACTTTACAACCAATTGATTGTCCTTCTCTTACTTTAAATCCTGCTATTGATTTTCTTGCTTTTGTGATTACAGGTTTTTGTCCTGAAATAAGTTCAAGATCTTTAACAGCTGCATCAAGTAATTTTGAATTACCAGTTGCATCTCCTACACCCATATTAATAACAATTTTCTCTAATTTAGGAACTTCCATAATTGATGAATAATTATTTTTCTTCATTAAACTTGGAACGATTTCATTTACATATCTTTCTTTTAGGCGGTTCATAAATCAATGCCTCCTTCCACTAATCAATCTTTTCGCTAGATTTTTTAGCAATTCTAACTTTTTTATCTTTTTCTATAGTATGTCCGATTCTAGTTCTCTTTTTAGTTTTAGGATCTATCAACATAACATTAGATGCATGGATAGGTGCTTCTACTTCAAGAATTCCACCAGTTTCTTGTCCATTACCCTTTTTATGTTTCTTAACGATATTACATCCTTCAACTACAACTCTATTTTCAGCTCTTAAGGTTTTAATTATTTTACCTTCTTTACCTTTACTAGATCCAGCTATTACTATAACTTTATCTCCTACTTTTAAGTTCATAATATCCTCCCTATAGTACTTCTTTAGCTAAAGATACTATCTTCATAAAATCTTTATCACGAAGCTCTCTAGCAACAGGCCCGAAAATACGAGTTCCAACTGGGCTCTTATCGTCCTTAATAATAACGCAAGCATTGTCATCAAATTTAATATAAGAACCATCTTCTCTTCTTAAACCGAATGTACTTCTAACAATTACTGCTTTAACAACTTTACCTTTTTTAACAGTTCCATTAGGTGTGGCATTTTTAATTGTACCAACAACTATGTCACCGATATTACCTGTTTTAACTTTGCTTCCACCAAGAACACGAATTACTAATAATTCTCTTGCACCTGAGTTGTCTGCAACTTTTAAACGACTTTCTTGTTGAATCATAATTAATCCTCCTTCACCTAAGAGTTATAAAATAACTGCTTCTTTTACTATTTCTTTTAAGTAGAATCTCTTAGTTTTAGATATTGGTTTAGTTTCAACAATCTTAACTACATCTCCTACTTTTGCTTTATTGCTTTCATCATGAACTGCATACTTCTTTGAAGACTTAACACGTTTTCCATATAATGGATGTTTTTTATAAGTTTCAACTAATACAGTTATAGTTTTGTTATTTACAGAGCTTACTACTTTTCCAACTATTTCTCTTTTTGTTTTTTCCATAATACCCTCCTATTACTTATTAGCTTCCGCTAATTCTCTTTCACGAAGTACAGTTTTTAGTCTTGCTACTTGATGTCTTAAATCTCTGATTCTTGAAGGTTTTTCTAAATTACCAGTTGCTTGTTGGAAACGCAAATTAAATAACTCTTCTTTAGATTCTTTAATCTTAGCGATTATTTCTTCAGTGGTTAGATTTCTTATCTCATTAACCTTCATTTATATCACCACCATTTTCTTTAGTAACAAATTTTGTTTTGATAGGTAGTTTGTGAGCTGCAAGTCTTAAAGCTTCTCTTGCAATTTCTTCACTAACTTCTGATACTTCAAACATGATCTTACCAGACTTAACTACTGCTACCCAAGCTTCAACATTACCTTTACCTTTTCCTTGACGAGTTCCAAGAGGTTTCTTTGTTAAAGGCATATGTGGGAAAATGTTTATACGTACTTTTCCACCACGTTTCATATAACGAGTCATAGCAACACGAGCTGCTTCAATTTGATTAGCTGTAATCCAAGCACCTTCCATTGCCATTAATCCAAAATCACCATTGTGTAATTCAGTATTACCTTTTGCACGACCTTCGTAAGGTAATCTATGAACACGACGATATTTAGTTCTTGCTGGTATTAATGCCATAATTAATTACCTCCTTTAGCCTTTTTATCTTGAAGAATTTCTCCCTTATAAATCCATACTTTAACACCAATTTTACCAAATGTAGTGTCAGCTTCTGCTGTAGCATAATCAACATTAGCTCTTAAAGTATGTAGAGGAATTGTTCCTTCTGAATAACCTTCACTACGAGCGATATCTGCACCGTTAAGTCTTCCAGAAACTAAAGTTTTAACTCCTTTAGCACCAGCTTTCATAACATTTCTAATAGCTTTCTTTTGAGCCATTCTGAATGATGCACGATTTTCGATTTGCGCTGCAATACTATCAGCAACAAGTGTAGCATCTAGGTCAGGTTTCTTAATATCAACGATTGATATTTGTACATCTTCTTTAACTAACTTAGAAATTTCTTTCTTTAAGTTTTCTATTTCTTCTCCACCTTTACCGATGATAACACCAGGTTTAGATGTATGAATAACGATTTCACATCTTTTTGTATTTCTTTCGATTTCAATAGTACTAACACCGGCATCACTTAACTTCTTATCTAAGAATTTACGGATTTTTAAATCGTTTTCTAAATATTTACTAAAATCACTTTTATTAGCATACCAGTTTGCTTCCCAGTCTCTATTGATTCCAATTCTAAGTCCGACTGGACTAACCTTTTGTCCCATATTAACCTCCTTATCAGATTATTTTTCTGCCACAACTATAACAATGTGACTAGTTCTTCTATCTTTATGTCCTATATGACTTCTTGAGTCAAACATATGTCTTTTCATAACAGGACCAGCATCAACTCTAGCTTCTTTAACATATAATTTGTTTTGATCCATTTTAAAATTGTTAACAGCATTAGCTACTGCAGAATTTAAAGTTTTCAAAACAAGTAAGCTAGACTTTTTATTTCTATTGTTAAGTATATTTAATGCAACATTAATATCTTTACCACGAATTAAATCAACAACTAATCTTGCTTTAATAGGTGATATTCTAAGAGATTTTGCTATTGCTTTTGCTTCCATATTCATTTCCTCCTAGTCATTATTTCTTCTTGTTATCGCCATGACCACCAAATTTACGAGTTAAAGCGAATTCTCCAAGTTTATGTCCAACCATATCTTCAGTAACATAAACAGGAATAAATTCTTTACCATTATGAACCGCAAATGTGTGCCCTATAAAGTCAGGGTATATTGTAGAACGGCGTGACCAAGTTTTAATAACTTCTTTCTTACCACTTTTATTTAGTTCTCTTACTTTATTTAATAATCTTTCAAATACATAAGGACCTTTTTTAAGACTTCTTGCCATATTTAATATCCTCCCTACTTACTGCGACGACGTACGATTAATTTATCAGACGCTTTTTTCTTTCTAGTTTTGTATCCAAGTGCTGGTTTACCCCAAGGAGTAACAGGTCCTTTACGCCCGATTGGAGCACGACCTTCACCACCACCATGTGGGTGATCATTAGGGTTCATAACAGATCCACGTACTGTAGGTTTAATACCTAAATGACGAGTTCTTCCTGCTTTTCCTAATTTAACAAGTTCATAGTCTTCATTACCAACTACACCAACTGTAGCATAGCAAGTTCCTAAAACCATTCTTTGTTCACCACTTGATAGACGAAGCATTACATATTTTCCTTCTCTACCTAATATTTGAGCACTAGCACCAGCACTTCTAGCAAGTTCAGCACCTTTACCAGGTCTCAATTCGATGTTATGAACAACTGTACCAACTGGAATATTTGCTATTGGTAAAGCATTACCAACTTTAATATCAGCATTTTCTCCAGCAACAATTTCCATACCAACTTTTAAATCTTTTGGTGCAATTATATATCTCTTTTCACCATCAGCATAGTTAACTAAAGCGATATTTGCACTTCTATTTGGGTCATATTCAATAGTAGCAACTTTTGCAGGTATATCTCTTTTATTTCTTTTGAAATCAATAAGTCTATACTTTCTTTTAACTCCACCACCGTGATGTCTAACAGTTATCTTACCTTGATTATTACGACCACCATTTTTATTTAAACTAACTAATAAACTTTTTTCTGGAGTAGATGTTGTAATTTCTTCATTTACTAAAGAACTCATCTTACGTCTTCCGTTAGTAGTTGGTTTATAATTTCTAATTGCCATAATTGCCCCTCCTTCTAACCAAGATCAATAGTTTGACCTTCAGCTAATTTAACAATAGCTTTTTTTGATCTATTGCTAAGACCAGCATAACGTCCTACTCTTCTTTTCTTAGGTTTAACAGTAATTGTAGAGATTTCTTCTACTTTAACTTTAAATATTTTTTCAACAGCATTTTTAATTTCTGATTTTGATGCTTTAGGATCTACTTTAAAAACGTATTTCCCTTCTTCTTGTGCTAAATGAGCACTCTTTTCAGTAACAACTGGTGCTTTAATGATTTCTAAGTACTTAGTATCCATATTACTTTAGCACCTCCTCTATAGCTTCTAATGCATCTTTAGTAACTAATACTTTATTAGCAGCTACTAAATCTAATACATTGATTTCACTAGCTTCAATTAATAAAACATTTGAAATGTTTCTTGAAGCAAGAATTGTATTTTCATCTAATTCTTTAACAATAATTAATGTATTAACATCGTTTAATTTTAAATCAGTTAAAATGTTAACCATTTCTTTTGTTTTTGGAGTTGTAATAGCTAAGCTATCTACTACAACGAAATCTTGAAGTTTGCTAACAACAGCACTCTTCAATGCAAGACGACGTTCTTTACGATTCATTTTCTTACTGTAATCTCTTGGAACTGGTCCGAAGGCAATACCTCCACCTCTCCATTGTACAGATCTAATTGAACCTTGACGTGCATGTCCTGTTCCTTTTTGTCTCCATGGTTTTCTTCCTCCGCCACTAACTTCAGCGCGAGTTTTTGTTTTATGGGTTCCTTGTCTCATTGATGCACGAGATAAAATAACTGCATCATATAAAACTTTATTATTTGGCTCTATCCCAAATATTTCTTCATTTAATTTAATGTCCTCTATCTTTTCACCTTTTAAATTTAAAAGTGTTACTTTTGTCATCTATAATTCCTCCCTTCATCATAATTTTCAACTTAATTTATTAACTATGACGATTATTCTCCAACTGTTTCTTCTTTAGTTTTTTCAGTAGCTTCAACTTCTTCTGCTACTTCTTCAACAACTTCTTCATAAGATACAAGTTCTAATGGTTGATTAGACTTTTCTCCTTTTTTAACAGAAGTCTTAATCATAACTAAAGATTTTTTTGGACCTGGAACATTACCTTTAATTAAGATAACATTATTTTCTAAATCAACTGATACAACTTCCAAATTTTGAATTGTAGTTGCAACATTACCCATATGACCTGGTAATTTCTTACCTTTTAATACGTGCATTGGTAACAATGTACCAAGAGAACCAACACCTCTATGATATTGTGATCCATGACCCATAGGTCCACGACTTTGGTTCCAACGTTTAATAACACCTTGGAAACCTTTTCCTTTACTTACACCGCTAACATCAACGATTTCTCCTTCATTGAATACATCAGCTGATATTACTTGACCTAAAGTATAGTCATTAACATTTACTCCTCTAAGTTCTCTTAAGAAGCGCTTAGGAGCAGTATTTGCTTTGTTTGTATGACCAATTTTTGCCTTGTTAGAATTTTTTTCCTTAACAGTAACAGCACCTAATTGAATTGCATCGTAACCATCTTTTTCAACAGTTTTAATTTGAGTTACAACATTAGGTTCAACTGAAACAACTGTAACAGGAACAAGTTTTCCATCCTTAGTAAAAACTTGAGTCATTCCTTCTTTTCTACCTAAGATTCCTTTCATTTCATTTCCTCCTATAATTATTGTTTAATTTGAATGTCTACACCACTTGGAAGTTCTAAGTGTGCTAAAGCATCAATTACTTCCTTGTTTGGATTCTTAACATCAATAAGTCTCTTATGTGTACGCATTTCAAATTGTTCACGTGAATCTTTATACTTGTGAACAGCTCTTAAAATAGTAAACTTTTCAACATCTGTTGGAAGTGGTACTGGTCCACTAACTACTCCTCCAGATCTTTTAATAGTTTCAACTATTTTTGTTGCAGCATTATCAAGAATTCTATGATCATATGCTTTTAATTTAATACGAATTACGTTTGACATATTAAATCCTCCCTTCGCCTATATCTCCGTATAGACTTGCTCCGTGTAAATAACCTGATTTTTACCTTGCAACTTTGCCTGGCGTATCAGCAACCTCACACATCTAAGCAGCCACACGTTTAAAAGTATACCACTAACCCCTTTTAAAAGCAAGCTTTTTTTTCATTTTCTGCAAAAATAAAAGGAATATTTAAAAAATATCCCTATCATTCTTCACATAAAACTAAAATTTTAACAGGAGAAACACCATTTTCTGTAATATAATCTCTTCCTTCGCAATATTCATATGTTTTTCCATTTATAGAAAATTTTTTTTCATAGTTAACAAAAGACATAAGTGAAACTATGTCGTTTTTAGAACGAACATCTAAATATTCTTTTGACATAGCATTAGAAGGCATTCCTACAACACCATAACCAGCACTATCCAAAATATAAGCATAATATTGATAAGTATTTCTTTCAGGAACTATAGCAATATAGCTTTTTTCATAATCATATGTACCGAAAGGAGTTTCTGTAGTATCACCAGAATCTAAAGAAATAGCTTCAATTGGAACAAGCATAATTTCATCATCATAAAGAAACGTTCCAAAATTCTTCATTTGATATTCGCCCCTTATCGTCTCCACAAAAGCCCTGACATTTGAAATATATGAAGATTTTCTAGAACTAATCATATATTCAGAAACAGCAGGAATAGCAATTAACATTACTACACCTATTATAACAACAACACCTATTATTTCTACCAAAGTAAAACCTTTATTATTTTCCATAATTACCCTCCATTTCAATTAAAACATTATATGCTTCTTGTAACTGTTTATCATTTTCATCACTTGGATTATCATAATAACTTAAATCTTGTTCTACTACATAATCAGGAATTATTCCAATACCTTCAATTTCAATTCCACCAGAAGTAATCCAAGCTTGAGAAGTATATTTAACATATGAACCATTACTTAACGGATGAAGTTTTTGAATAGTACCCTTTCCATAACTATTAACCCCTAAAACAATTGAATGAATATTTTCTTTTAACGCTGAAACCAATACTTCAGCAGCTGAAGCAGTTCTTCCATCAACAATAAACAAAACAGGAATCGTTATTTTTTTATCATTTTCTGCAATAACTTTTTCAACCTTTTTATCTTCTATTACTCTTTGATAAACAACAGTGCCTTTATCTAGAAATAAAGATGCAATATCTTTAGCAACAGATAAATAACCACCAGTATTTCCTCTAACATCAATAATTAGATAATCAATTTCTTGTTTTTCTAATTTATTATAAACACTATCAAATTGCGCATAACTATTTTTTGCAATCGTCGAAATTTTGATTACACCAATATTTTTATCCTCTTTAGTTGTAACAAAACCAGTAACAGAATCTATTTCAACAGAGGAAACTTTTAAAACAAATTCAATTTCAGTATCATCTCTTAATACAGATACTAAAATTTCATCACCAAGAGAACTACTCTTTAACATATTAGAAACTTCAGAAAAATCTACACCTTCTAGCGAAGAACCATTAATTTTAAAAATTACATCTCCTACTTCAATACCTGCCTTTTTTGCAGAAGAATTTTCATAAACTTTATTAACTATAGGAAGTTCATTATCATAAGATTTTATTTCAATACCTATACCTAAAAAACTACCTTCTAATTCATTGTTAAAATCTAACGCCTCATTCTTATCTATATAAGCAGAATAAGGATCATCTAGATAATCGATCATTCCTTTTATAGCAGATTCCAAAAGTCCTTCTTTGTCCACATCACCATAATAATCGTTCAACAAATCATCGTATACAGAAGAAAACTCTACCATATCCTTTCTAATCATCGAACAACTAACATCCCGGTCACTGCTAAACCTAGAATAGGAAATAAAACTACCAATCAAAAGACCAAACAAAATAGTAACACACATTATAATAATTACTTCAACAAGATTAAAACTAACCTTCGAAGGTAATTCTTCCTTTTCTAAATCTTTTTCTTTTTTAATCTTATTTTTTTTATATAGAAAACTTTTTTTATTGCTATCGTCACTTTTCATATATGCACCTCTATATCTATAATAAATATATCACAAAAAATAAAGAAAATGAAGAAAAAAGAGGTCATATAACCCCTTTTACTTTAACAATGTACTTTCTTGTTTTTTTATTTCTTCTGCACCCGCAAAAACAGACACAGCTTTTCCTGCTTTAACTTTAATAAGTGTAGGATTCATAACCTTTAAAGTAGAAACATCATTTGTATTAACTTGTGTTTTATCTGAAACAACATAACCACTATTAAAGCTTCTTCCTAAATCCACAACATACATTTTAATAGAGTCTTCTTTTTGAGTATATAAATTATAAATAGCTATTCCCTTTTCAGCATAATCACCATCAAAATCATACATTAAAACATAATATTCTTCTTCAGTTCTATTAAATGTTGATCCTGCCATTATCTCAATATTTTGAATCTCAACAGGAATTTTCTCATTCTTATTTCCAAAAAGTGAAATTTCTCCATTATATATTGCAAATATAAAATAAAATGCCACTAGTGCTAAAACTACTCCACCAAGCACTTTTATCATACGCATCATTTCATCATTTTCACTAGTCATTTGCTTTTCAATCTTTTTTAAATTTTTTCCTTTTATTTTTTTACTCATATATATCACCGACAAAATTATAACACGAAGAAATAAAAAAAGAAAACAATTTAACAAAAAAACAACGAAATATTCGTTGTTTATAGTCTATTTCATAATAGGAATAGTACTTATTGAATTTGCAATTTCAATTAATTCAGTCTTTCCCATTACATCAGAAACTAAATAATAGTCAATGCCATTACTAGACCAACTAATAGAGTTATCAGTAATAGCTCCCAAAGTATCATTTAAAAAATGTGGTTCACCAAATATTGGAACAATGGCAAACTCTTCTTCTACTTTGGAAGTTTCTTCAACTAATAAAAACGGTTTTTCTCCATCAAATGTTAAAATAACCCTCTCACCATTATCCTTTGAAATTTTCTCTTGTTCCACTAGAACAGTACCACTAGGAATATATAAAGGATAAATTATATCATCAATTGAACTTACAGATTCATCTTCACTTGGTTTATCTATATCCGAAATAATACTACTTAATTTAAAGAAATCATCATCAAAACTAGGATTATCATCTATTTTATCAAAAGTCATTATCATTTCAACAATACCAGAATCATTCATTACTTCAATTTTTGTTAGATTAGCATCTTTATCTAAGTATACTTTTTGTTTAACAAGACCAATATTATTAGGATAATTTACACTAGTAGTAACTACATAAGAAGAATCGACTTCATTAACAACTCTATTAGTATCCGACTTAATGTCTTTTAAAATGGCACTTAAAATATAAATTTGCGAATTATTATCAGGCCAACTACTTTGAAATTTAAAACTTTTATTAAGTGCTGGCGTAATAACATAAACTTCACCTTCACTTTTTAAAATAATTTGCTCATGATCATTTGATTTATTAATCAAACTTACTCTATAATTATCATCTTTTTTAAAAGAAACCTTAACATCATAATTATAAGTATCTTCATTGTTAGTTATAGACAACACACCATTAATTTGATAATTATCCATTGCATTTATCTTTTTCTCAAATTTATCAACAATATTAACCTCACCATTTTTACCACAACCAGTAAATAGAAAGAAAAAACAACACAAAATAAATAAAATCTTTTTTTTCATTTTTCACCCCATATTTTATTTTTCATTTAATTATATTGATATATATATAATTTATTCATGAATAAATATAAAAATTATGGATAACATATTAATAAAAGGAGGAAAAAAATGAGAACACTTCAAAAAATTGCATTAGTCCTAACAATAATTGGTGCATTAAACTGGGGAATGGTAGGATTATTTGAAATAGACTTAGTTGCTACATTATTTGATGGAAGTGACAGTTTAATTTCAAGAATTATATATATCCTAATAGCAATTGCAGGAATCATTAATATAGGATTATTATTTGATAATATGGAACATAGAAAATAGTCTATTAAAATTATATCCTAAATAACAAAAATAATACTCACCAAATAGTGAGTAATTTTTTTAGAAAAAAAAGTGTAAAACTATAAACAAGTTATACACTTTTTTTATTTTACTTTTTAGAAATTTTAATCTTAATTTCTTTTACTCTAGGAGTATAAGTTAATCTAGTATCGTCACCTTTTACTTTTACTTCAACAGAATGTTCTCCTACAGTAAGGCCTGATAAATCAATATATGCTTCAATCATAGAACTATCTAACGTATCAATAACATCCTTACTTCCATTTACAATAACAGTAACTGTTCTATTTTCTTCACCAATAGCTTGAGCTCTAAAGCCATCTGCTAAATTTATAGTTGTAATTGGAATTGCCTCTATATCACGAGATACGATATTATCAACCTTTAATTCTACATTAATAGTTTTAACACTTATTTCTCTAATTCCAGAAGGTTTACTTAAATTAACTTTATAAGTTTTATCTTCCTTAACACCACTAACATCAACAGTTACAGGAAGATATTCAATTAAATCAATAGCTTCTTGATTACCATAAACAGTAACTGAATTTGTAGAAGATGTAAGTGACTTAATAGCAACACCATCTAATTCACCAGAAGCAATAAGTTTAATAGGAACTTCCTTACTTGGAGAAGTTATTTTAATAGTAGCATTAACAGAAGAAGGAACAATTTCTAAATCTAGTTTATTTCCATCACTATCATACGCAATAAGTGGAACTTCCTCAAGACTAGAGCTACCCACTTTAACATTACCTATTCTATCAATATCAACAATAGCTTTAACAATCGCAACTTTTTCTAATTGATGAGACGCACCTTTTACAATAACATTATCTCTATCCAACACAATACTATCAACATTTAATCTAGTATCCAAATTGTCTTTATGTATAATATCTGTTGCAACTTCCTTTGTAATAGAAACTTTATTATAAATTCTTATATTTACCGTAGATGGATTTATTTTATATTCAACAGAAGATACCGCTTGTTCATATTTAAAATTAACAGAATAAGTACCAGGAGTATATCCTGTTAAATCAAGTCTTACACCATCCATAGGATATTGTTTAGCTAAATATACATCAGTCTTACGACCTACTAAAGTAACATCAACAGTATCAGGAATTCCTTCTACCACATATAATTCTTCATTATAATTTGCAGAAACCTTTTGATTATCCAAAACTTCTGCAGAATTATCAATTAAAGTCACATGTTTCTGATCAATCACATAAAAAGTAATTAAAGCAAAAATAAGTGATATTACAACAAGAGATTGTCTATTAACTAATACTTTATCAATTCCGCTACCATTATTACTAAAAAAGTCATAAGCTCCAACAAAAAACTTAGTTATAGGAGTTATTAACCATTTATCGAAAAACCTGACAATAGGTCTAAAAAATCTAATAATTGATCTACTTATTTTCTTCATATATCTCTTCCTCATCTATTTCATCTTCGAAATCAGTTTCTTGTTTTGGTCTTAATTCATCTACTAGCATCATTCTAACATCATCCAATGATAAATTATAGAAAAGTTCACCTTTTACAGCAATAGAAAGACGTCCTGTTTCTTCAGATACAACCAAAGCAATACAGTCTGTCTCTTCAGCAATACCTAATGCTGCTCTATGTCTAGTACCAAGTCTTTTATTTAGTTTTCCATTATTACTAGTTGGAAAAACTGCTCCAGCACAACTTATTCTATTACCTTGAATGATAACACCACCATCATGCATTGGATTATTTGGGAAAAATAAAGCAATTAACAATTCACTAGTTAAATCACCGTAAATTTTCTTAGATTTTTCTATATAATCACTTAAGCTAACGTCTCTTTCTAAAACAATTAAAGCACCTATTCTAGACTTTCTTAAATAATCCATAGATTGAACTATTTCATATATAAGTCTTTCGCGCTCATCAACAGTTAAAACCTTATGTCTTCCTAGCAATTGACTTCTTCCTAATTGTTCTAACACAGCTCTAATCTCTGGTTGAAATATTATAATTAATGCAAGAGGTCCCCACATGATGATATATTCTAAAAGAAGACCAATTGTTACAAGGTCAAATATATCACTTACAGCTTTTAAAACTGCAATTACTAAAACTCCTTTAAAAATTAAAGTAAGTTTTACATTATTTTTCATACTTTTTAATATATAATAAAAAATTAACCATACAATAAGTATATCTACCGTTTTATTAATTATTGATAATATTGTATCTAATGTTATTGTCATTTTATCCTCCTAAAAATAATTTCGAATCATACAATCAACTATTCACCAAACATCTATTTAAATAAATTATTGAGACTGACTTGATTGCTCCATAGAAATATTTTGATTTTCTTGAGCTGCATTCATAACATTCTGATGAGCATTCAATGAATCCTCAAGAGCAGGTGGAGCAGAGTTTCCATCTGCACCAATTACCAATACACTTGGAGCTTCTTCCTTCTTAGTAAGTTCAGCAGAATCATTAGTGCTAACAGGTTGAGAATTTTCTTGACCATTTTCTTTATCTAAATCCTCTTCCATAACATCTAAAACTTGTTTAGACTCAAGAGCAGCAATTCTTGCTTCTTTACCAGAGGCAATATCTCGAGCTTTTTTCTCTTTAAGTCTAATAGCAATAGCTTCTCTTTTTTTATCTCCGTACATGCCAAGAAAAACCAGCATAAAAAACAAACAGACAAAAATATATAAAACATACCACCATCCATCTATTACATCTCTAAAAAACGAAATAATGAAACTCATAATTTTCACCCTCTATCATATCTATAATAACATTACATCTATTTTTTTACAAGCAAACAATAAATTATTATAGAAAAAAATAATAAAAATAATAATAATCCTAAACTCATAATTAAAAATATTTATATATTAACATTAATTTGTTACAATAAATATATGTTAAACAAATAAAAAGAGGTGTTATATGCATTTTTATGAATTAATAAAACAATTATCAGAAGATAAAAAAAATAATTATATTTGTTGACATGGACGGAGTAATTGCATCATACGATCTAGGTAAACCACTTGATTTCAAAAATAAAAGACCATTAACTACAAATATAAATACACTAAAAAAAATAAACACATTAACAAATATTGAACTACATATTTTATCAATTTGCAGAAAAGATTATCAAATAAAAGAAAAAA
>JAGALD010000033.1 GCA_017625395.1 Bacilli bacterium
GAAATAATGGATAAATATAATAAGATAATAGAGAAAAACTTAGCAAATAATGAAACACAAATGTATGATGAAATGAATGTTAAAAGCATTGATATTATTTCGAAAGAAGAATTAGAAGATTGTTATTTGGTTAAGGTAAAATTAATATCTAGATATATGGATTATATTATTGATAGCACAACTAAAAAATATAAAAGAGGAGTTAATACACATAGAATAGAAAAAGAAAATATTCTAACGTTTAAAAAATTAAAATCTGCTAAAGAACGTTCTAGTGTTATAAAGTGTGAGTATTGTGGAGCTAATATGGATATTAATCATAGTGGTAAATGTGAGTATTGTGGTAGCATTGCCGATGTAACAGAATATGATTATGTACTAATTGATATAGTAACAGAATAGAGGGTATAACTATGAAGTTAAATTGGAAGAAAGCTATATTATTTTGTACTATAATTTTAATAACTGGAATTCTAACAGTTTTTATAATTGATAAATTAGGATATGATTTTAAAGTATTATCTAATGATAGTGGATTTGATTCTGATTTTGGTGGTGGTAGTTTTGGTGGTAGTACTGGTGGAGGCTTTGGTGGATCAGGAAGTACCGGTGGAAGCTTTGGTGGCGGAAATATATATGACTCTTCACCAGGGCCAGTCATTATTTTAGGAATAATACTAATTATATTTCTAATATATCTTTCATTCGTGTTCAAAAGCCCATCTTCTGCTAATGAAGAAATGTATAATGAAATATTACAAAAATACGGAATAAATAGCACAAATGATTTAAAGAAAATGGTATACGATTCTTATGTAAAAATACAACAAGCATGGTCAGCTAATGACATAGATAAAGTAAGACATTTACTATCTGATGAAATGTATAATACTTACAAAATGCAAATAATGACAATGATAAATAAAAATCAAAGAAATGCCATGAGTGATTTTAAATATATTGATGCCTATATAGAAAACATATCTGAAAAAGATACCAATATAATAATTAAAGTCTCTTTAGATGTGAATTGTAAAGATTATATGATTGATATTAAAAGTGGAATGACAATAAAAGGAAAATCTAATCGAATAAATCATTATAGTTATTCACTTACTTTTGTTTTAGGAAAAAATAATAATGTAAGTAAATGCCCCAATTGTAATGCTAAATTAAAAAAACAAGGAAAAAGTGTAAAATGTGATTATTGTGGAAGTGTTATTGAAAGAGAAATAAATGAACTAGTGCTTATTGATAAGAAAATGATAAAACAAGGGATTAAATAAAAAGATAGGGGTAGTAATTATGAAGTTAAATTGGAAAAAGATTTTATTGGTTTGTGCTATGATATTAACTATCAGCTTTGGAACATTTTTGCTATTAGATAAAATGGGATATAATTTAAAAACATTATCTACTGATAGTGGATTTGATGCCGATTATGGTGGATCTGACTATGGTGGATCTGATTACAGTGGATCTGACTATGGTGGCGGATATGATGGTGGATCCGACTATGATTATGGAGAAAGCAACGGTAGTGGAAGAAATAGAATAATTTCTTTTGAAGAGTTCCTTAGAATTCCACTCATTTTTGCTGCATTTTTAATCCCTGCTACTTTTTTTTCAAAAGCTGCAAAATATATTAGAAATGTAACTGAAAATGAGTTCGGCAACTTTTTAGTATCGATTAATGGTATTCTATCTTTTGTAAGTATTTGCTTTGGCCTTATGTTTGTTGCAGTATCAAGTAAATTTACACTAATAATGTATGTAATAACAATGTTACCATCTATCATAATTTGCTTAGTATTAAGAAATAAACAAACTTATTCTAACAACAAAAATGTAATTAATAATTATAAAGATATTTCAAATGATGACCTAAAAAAAATAAATTATAATAACATAGATGAATTAAAAACTGAAATATATAATAATTATGTAGCAATTCAAATAGCGTGGATGAATAACTCAATAGAAGATGTCAGACATTTATTATCTGATGTAATGTTTAATATGTACGAAAGTCAATTATTTACCCTTAGTACAAAAAAGCAGCAAAATATAATGAGTGATTTTAAATATATGGATGCAAAGATATATAATATTAAAAAAATATCAAATGGATTCATAATAGAAACAACATTAGATGTTATATGCAAAGACTATATAATTAATAAAGATACGAAAAAAGTTCTACGTGGTTCAAGCAATCATAAAAGACACTATCTGTATAGCTTAAAATTTAAAATAGGAACTAAGACAGTAGAAACATGCCCAAGTTGCCATGCAAAATTACCTGATCAAGGTTCAAGTGTTAAATGCTCTTATTGCGGAAGTAAAGTAGTAAGAAACAGTAATAATTTAGTATTAATTGAAAAGAAAATGTTAAAACAAAATATTGTAAAATAAAAAAGTACCGAAAGGTACTTTTTAAAATTTTCTATATAATCCAACAGCTTTACCAAGGATAGAAACGTTATTTAAAATTATTGGTGCCATTGTATCATTTTCAGGTTGTAATCTAATATGATCTTTTTCTTTATAAAAAGTTTTTAATGTAACTTCATATTCATCAGTCATAGCAGCAACTATTTCACCGTTATTAGCATTTTTTGCTTTTTCAATAATAACAATATCACCATCATGAATTCCTTTATTAATCATAGATTCACCTTTAACATTTAAAGCAAATACTTCACTTCTTTTAGGAATTAAACTAGATGGGATAGAGAAAAATTCATCTGGATTTTCAATTGCTTCAATAAGGTTACCAGCAGTAATAGTTCCAATTAATGCAATTGTTGCAACTTCATCTTCTGTATCTAAATATTCATTTGGCACAAGTAATTCCAAAGTCCTATTTTTTGATTTGTCTTTTTTTATATATCCTTTGCTTTCAAGTCTATTAAGATGAAAATGAGTAGTAGCAGGGGAACTTAAATTTAGTTCAGCCCCAATTTCACGAACAGTAGGAGGATATCCATTCTTAGCAATAAAACGTTTGATAGTATCTAATATTTGATTTTGTCTATCAGTTAATTTTTCCATAGAAACACATCCTTTCAAAAAAATCGTATCACAAACAAAAGTTTATGTCAAACAATTGTTTAAATGTTGACTTAACTAACAATTTATGTTATTTTAAAACCTCAACTAAAATTTGAGAGGAGTTGTTTTATATGAAAAAATCAGTACTAAATTATACTATTCAAACTGAAGATGGTAAAAAAGTACTTACTTTAGATAAAGCATCTCTTTATTATATAGATAGATATACTTCACAATATAAAAACGATGATGAACTTTTAAGTAACTATCCCATGAAAGATACTGTATATAATTTTATCAGGCAAAATAATGGTATAAAGGGAAGACTTAGTATTACTTATCCAATAAATGTTACGAGAAAAGAAAATATTCCATTGCTTTATTCTTATGAACAACCTATAGTAACAGAAGAATCACTTGATGAAAATAGTGTAACAGAAGTAGAAAAGGCAAGAAGACTCTTATTTAATAGTAAAGGACAAATTTTTGCAAGACTTCTTCTATCTTGCATAAGTACAAAAGACTGCTATGATTATAAAGTATCAATTACATATGATGAATATTTATATGCACTAAAAAAGAATATTCCAATTATCGAAAATTATGACCAATTCTACATCGAATTTAAAGAACTTCTAAGATATAGAATATCAACACACAAACTAGGTGCATTAAGAACTTTATACGTAGATGCACTTGATATGTGGGAACGCCAGATGCTAGATTTAAATTCAGATGATCTTTATTATTACAGTAGACAATTTAGAATTCTTATGAATAAATATGATGAAATAAAGTTAAAAAGATTATCAATAAGTAATCTACATATATTTGATGCACCAAATAAAAACTTCACTAAAGGATATATTGTAAAATATAAAAATGGAAATAAATGGCTACTAGGTAAAATGAAAAAAGGAAAGAAAAAAGTATTAGATGCTGCGTAAGTAGCATCTTTTATTTTGCATTTTTCTTGAGTTTATTTTTTTATTCATATACAATTGAGATAGTAGGGGTGATTTACTTATGATGAGATATTTAGAAGAATATAGAAAATATTTAAAATATCAAAAAAATTACTCAGATAATACAATAGATAGTTACGAAGAAGATATTGTTGAGTTCTTTGAATTCTTAGAAAAAGAATCAATTAGTCTTTTAGATATAAAATATGACGACGTAAGATTTTTTCTAATAGAACTTGATAAAAAACATAATAAAGCATCAACTGTATCAAGAAAACTAAGTTCTTTAAGAGGTTTTTATAAATATTTAATAAATAATAATTATATAAAGAATAATCCATTTTCTTTAGTTAAAATGCCAAAAAAAGAAAAAAAACTTCCAAGATTCTTTTACTATAATGAACTTGAAATGCTTTTTGAAGTTCCAGATATAAAAACACCATTAGGACAAAGAGATAGATTAATTTTAGAAATACTATATGCATCAGGTGTACGTGTAAGTGAACTTGTAAATATAAAAATAAGTGATATTAATGATGAAGAAATTAAAATATTAGGAAAAGGTAATAAAGAAAGAATTTCAAGAATTGGTGACTATGCTAAAGAAATTCTAGATATGTATTTAAATGATGGATATCAAAAGTTAAATATTGAAAAAACAGAATATTTATTTTTAAATAAAAATGGTAAAAAGCTAACTACAAGAGGAATAAGATATATTTTAGATAAAATTATTGAAAAAACTACTATTGGGAAAAAAATATCACCGCATATGTTAAGGCATAGCTTTGCAACACATTTATTAAATGAAGGATGTGATATTTTATCAGTTCAAGAACTACTAGGACATGACAGCCTAACAGCAACTGCAATATATACCCATGTTACGACTGACAGGCTTAAAGATATTTATTATAAAACTCATCCACGTGCTAAAAAATAAAGGAGGTATTTATGGCAAAATTGTTTTTTAGATATGGTTCAATGAATAGTGGTAAAACAACATTACTTTTGCAAACTGCACATAATTATGAAGAAAATGGCATGAAAGTTATTTTAGTTAAACCACTTGTAGATACCAAAGGAAATGATAAAGTTGTATCAAGAATTGGGGTAGAAAGAAAAGTTGATTTACTTTTATCAACAAACGATAACTTGTTTGAAATGGTAAAAGAGAAATATAGTGATTCAGCATGCATTCTAGTAGATGAAGCCCAGTTTATAACAAAAGAACAAGTAGACCAAGCAATGGATATTGTTACTGAATTAAATATTCCAGTTATATGTTATGGACTAAGAACAGATTTTTTAACTAATGGTTTTGAAGGTTCCACAAGACTTCTTCAAATTGCTCATAAAATAGAAGAAATGAAGACAATTTGTAAATGTGGAAAAAAAGCGATATTTAATGCAAGATATGTAAATGGTGCTTTTACAGATAAAGGATCCCAAATTGCTATAGATGGTAAAAAGAAAGTTACATACATACCAATGTGTGCAGTATGCTATAAGAATGAAAAAAAGAAAATTGATAAATAATAGGTATTATGATAATATGTAGATAATAAGGAAGTGTTTTATCGATGGCTAGAAAAGAAGAAGAAAAAGCTAAAGTAAATAGTAGCGAAATAAGAAGATTAGAAAAAAGTTTAGATAAAATAGAATTAGAAGAACAAGCTTTAATAGATGAATTTGATTTAAATGCAGAAATTATTTTAGGCCGTGATTTAATAGAAAGACTTAAGAACACAACTTCTTTTGAAACACGAGAAGATTCTGAATATTTTCTTAAGAGTAGAACAATAAGAGATTCAAAGGGTAAGAAAAAAGAAGCACCATTTTCTGGAATATTGACTTCTGTTCATAGAAGTTTTATTACAGATCCAACTGTTAAAAGAGAATATGAAGAAAAAATAAGAGCATGGTTTACTTCTAAGACTAATGAGTTAATTCCACTTCTAAAAAACGCTAATAATGCACAAACAGTAAATGCTTATCTTCCAAGAGCTTATGCTATAGCATCCCTTGGATTAACATCATTTCATCAACTTCCAAATATTAAACTAAGAGATGTTCAAAAACTAGCAGGAATTGCAATTAGCAATGGAGATATAGCAGAACTTGGAACAGGAGAAGGTAAAACCTTATCAGCAGTTCTTCCAGTATACTTGCAAGCTTTAAGAGGAAAAGGAGTACACGTTGCAACAGCTAACAGTTATCTATCAAAACGTGACTATGATGAAGTAAGACCAATATTTGAAGGACTAGGACTATCTTGTGGATTTGTACCAGAAAATGTTGAAGATTTAGCTCGTTCTGAAGGAATAAATTATGAACAAGCAAGTTATGAACAAAAACAAATTTTACAAAAAAAATATACACAAGTAAAAAAAGATGCATATCAACAAGCAATAACATACGGATCAAATTCCTCTTTTGCCTTTGATTATTTAAGAGATAGTCAAATTACCAAAAGAGAAGACATGATTCAAAGAGAAGAAAACCCAGGCTTTGCATTAATAGATGAGATTGATGATGCACTAATTGATGCTGCTCAGTGTCCATATATATTATCAGGAAATGCCTGTATATATAAAAAAGGAATGAAACTATATGATCTTTCTTTAGCACTAAATAAACCATATAGAGAAGTTCAATTAAAAGCACATGAAGCTGGTATAAAAATAAATCCAGAAGAAAAATTAGATTATGAAAAAGCATCATTCATAGCATCAGTATTATATTCAAAAGATTTACTACCAGATCAAAATGTATACCAAGAAAAAATTCAAACTTATTTTGAAAGACATATTAAAGATAAAGTATTTATTGTTAGGGATGATATCTTTAATGGAAAACCTACAGTATCGATAGAAGATTTATACGAAGTATTAACAGATGATTCAAAAAAATTATCTTTTCCAAATAAGCAAATTGAAAAAATGTTAAATGAGGAAATCGAAAAAATTAGAAAAAATTATGATATTATTTTAAACCCTAATAAGAAAAAATATAAAATAAACGATTCCTGTTACGAAAAATTTCTAAGAACATTTTTTATATCTTTTTATATTCCTGGAATTACAAGACAAAATCAAAATGTGATTATAAGAGATCAAAATTATAAAGAAGGAATCGATTATAATATTTATAATGGTGTTCTTAGATTTACAGGATCCGGAGTTTTAAAAGTTATAGAAGATAAAAAACATCCTGAATTTTCATCTGAATATCAAAGATTTGTAAATGTTGTTCATCCCGATACTGTTGGGATTCTTCATTACTTCGATAAAGCATTGGATGCTAATTTATTAATGAGCGCTCCAAGAGATTATATTGTTCAAAATGGAATGGTTCGATTAGTTAAAGGTAGTAGAATTCAAGAAAATTCAACATATTCTGAAGGACTACATCAAGCAATAGAGTTTAAAGAACATATTGCTGAAGAAAGAAGAACTAAGATAAATCATTCGGTATCAAGCATTACTCAAAAAGACTTTTATGCAAGATATGATGCTTTCTCAGGAATGACAGGTACATCATCAAGAGAATTATTCTCAAGAGTTTTTGGTAAAAACACAGTATCAATCCCAAGAAGTGCTTTTTATAGCTTTTTTAGTAGTAGAGTAAGAAAGGAAAAAAAGCCATCAAGAGAACCAGTTGAAGTAGAAAAAAAAGAAACTTGTTATGCATCAGGAGAAAAAGAAAAAATTAATTTAATCATTGACTCAATTAAGAAATCAAGAGAAAAAAATCCAATGCAACCTGTTTTGTTAGTAGTATCAAATCCAAAGGAAATGGAAGAGCTACATTTAGCGCTTCAATTAGCTGGTATCAATCACAGAATGCTAGATGCTAATACAGATAAATCTAAAGAAGCAGAAATTATTGCTAGAGCAGGAAGACCAGGGAGCATAACAATATCAACAGAAATGGCAGGACGTGGAACAGACATAAAACTAGGTGGAGATAGAGATACAATTATAGATGTAGCAACAACTAGACAAATTAATTTATTAGAGCAAAAGAAAGTACTAACGTCTCCAATATCAACAGAACAAAGGGAAGAAGTAAGAAAAGCAGTTGAAATGCTCATTGATAACCATGATAGACAGGTACCAAGTAATGAAAGAAAATTATGGAGCAAAAAAGAACAAGCTAATTTAAGAAAACAATTTGAACAAGCAAATATCGGATTAAAAGTAATATCTAGTGGATTTTTTAACGTTGAACGTGTTGATAGACAATTAGAAGGAAGGACAGGAAGAAATGGTTTTTCTGGAATCTGTGAACGTTTTGTATCTCCAGAAGATATTGAATATTTAGGATTAGGAGATATAAAACCAGGCGTTTCTATAAGAGACTTTTTCTCAAAATTGCAAAAAGATAAAAATGGAAGATGTATTCTTGAATCAAAAGAAAGAAAAACATTAGAAAGTAGAATAGAAGCAATTCAAAAAAATAATGAAAGTATAATAAGTGAAAATATAATATATACACAAGAATTATCAAAATTAACATCAAGTTTAATAGAGAAGTGTAGAAATAGAAGAAGAAAGATAATCTGTGATAAAGTAGATCTAGCTATCGAAATACAAAGTATGATAGAGACAACTGTAGACAATCTTTTAATGTCTTATGTAATTGATAAAGATATAACTGCGTCCGATTTACTATCGTCATTAGCATCAAATCAAGTAAAAGTTGAACTAGATGCATTTGCATTAGAAGTTAAAGATATTCTAGGAGTATGTATTGATGTTGATTCTATTAAAGAAAATGACACAAATTTATTAGAATTAAGAAATGCTTTAATTGAAACAGTTATAGCTAATCATGAAAAAGAAAAAAGAAATGATCCAAAAGGACAAGTAGCTCGTGATAAAGAAGCATTACTTTTTGCAAATTCATATGCAATAGAAAACCTTCCAGAAATACTAGATAGTTCAGTTACTAAAAAAGGATTAACTGCAATGTCCATGGGAATGGAAAATCTAGCAGATTATTCAGCACAAATGGAATTTGATACAAGATATAAAAGTATGCACCTTGCAGCAAGCAAGGTGGCTATGAAACAACTATTAGGACTCCCTCTTACAGCAGAAGAAAAGAAATATTTAGATTATAAAAAAGATGAAATATTTGGAATAACTTTTGGTAAAGGTAGTGATATACCGGAGTTTGAATTACTAGATTCACTTAGCCAAGAAAATGATGCATCATTAGTAGAAAAATTTAGAAATCTTAGTATACCATTAGAAGAAAAAGCTGAAAAAGAAAAAGAAAAAACAGATAGAAAAATAGAAAAATTAGTAAAAAATAATCCAAGTAGGGATGTAACAGGACTCTACAGTAACTTATCTATTAGACCAATGCAATTTATATCATCACTTTCTAATTCAACTTCAGGAAGACTAGTAATTGTTCAAAAACAACCGACTTTAGAAAGTACAAAAGTACAAAAAGGTCCTACAATAAGTTAATATAAATAAATAAAGGTTCAGATAATAGATAAAACTATTATCTTTTTATTTAATTTCTGTTGATTTTAAATATGAAAATTATGTATAATATATCTTGTGAAAAAGGATGGCTTTATGAAGTGTATTTATTTCCTCAAAAAAGGAAGTAAAGGTATTAAAAAATGTTTTTAGTAAGTACATTTTATTAAAGTTCTATGTCTTTTTTATAAATAAAAATAGTGTGGTGAATATTTTCATCAACATTATTTATAAAAATAACCGAATAATAAGTGTATCTTTGTTATATATAATAAAGAGAAGCAATAACAAAAATATTGAATTATCTTGTACGAAATTCGACAATTTGTTATAATTTAATGGTTATATAGTGATAAGGAGGAATCGTAATGCACAAATATGTCTACTTATTTAGCGAGGGAAACGCTGAAATGAGAAACTTACTTGGAGGAAAAGGTGCTAACTTAGCAGAAATGACTAATATTGGTTTACCAGTTCCACAAGGATTTACAATTACTACAGAAGCATGTACTCAATACTATGAAGATGGTAGAGAAATTAATGAAGAAATTCAATCTCAAATTAATGAGTACATCACAAAAATGGAAGAAATCACTGGTAAAAAATTCGGTGATAAAGAAAATCCATTACTAGTTTCAGTAAGATCAGGAGCTAGAGCTTCAATGCCTGGTATGATGGATACAATCCTTAACTTAGGTTTAAATGAAGAAGTTGTTGAAACACTTGCTGAAAAATCAGGAAATCCAAGATGGGCTTATGACTGTTACAGAAGATTTATTCAAATGTATTCTGACGTAGTTATGGAAGTTGGAAAAAAATACTTCGAAGAGCTTATCGATAAGATGAAAGAAGAAAAAGGAGTTACTTTAGACGTTGAATTAACAGCTGAAGATTTAAAAGAATTAGCTGAACAATTCAAAGCAGAATATAAAGCTAAAATTGGTTCTGAATTCCCAAGCGATCCAAAAGAACAATTAATGGGAGCAGTTAAAGCTGTATTCCGTTCATGGGATAACCCAAGAGCTAATATCTATAGAAGAGATAATGATATTCCATATTCTTGGGGAACTGCTGTAAACGTACAATCAATGGCATTCGGTAACATGGGTGATGACTGTGGTACTGGTGTTGCATTTACACGTGATCCAGCAACTGGAGAAAAAGGTTTATTTGGAGAATTCTTAACAAATGCACAAGGTGAAGACGTTGTTGCAGGTGTTCGTACTCCAATGCATATTAATGAAATGGAAGAAAAATTCCCAGAAGCTTTCGAACAATTCAAAGAAGTATGCAATACATTAGAAAATCATTATAGAGATATGCAAGATATGGAATTTACTGTAGAACATGGTAAACTTTATATGTTACAAACTAGAAATGGTAAAAGAACTGCACAAGCTGCATTAAAAATTGCTTGTGACTTAGTAGATGAAGGAATGCGTACAGAAGAAGAAGCTGTATTAATGATTGATCCAAGAAACTTAGATACATTATTACACCCTCAATTCGATGCTGCTGCATTAAAGAAAGCTACACCAGCTGGAAAAGGATTAGGTGCATCTCCAGGAGCTGCTTGTGGTAAAGTAGTATTTACTGCAGAAGACGCTGCAATCCAAGGAATTGGTGGAAAAGGAGAAAAAGTAGTATTAGTAAGACTTGAAACTTCACCAGAAGATATTTCAGGTATGAAAGCTGCTCAAGGTATCCTAACAGTTCGTGGTGGTATGACATCTCACGCTGCAGTTGTTGCTCGTGGTATGGGAACTTGCTGTGTTTCTGGATGTGGTGAAATCATCATGAATGAAGAAAAGAAAGAATTCACATTAGCTGGAAAAACTTACCATGAAGGAGATATTATCTCAATCGATGGTACAACAGGTAACATTTATGACGGAGCAATCCCAACTGTTGATGCTACAATCGCTGGTGAATTTGGACGTGTTATGGAATGGGCTGATAAATACAGAACATTAGGCGTTAGAACAAATGCTGATACTCCAAAAGATACTGCAAAAGCTATCGAATTAGGAGCAGAAGGTATTGGTCTTTGCCGTACTGAACACATGTTCTTTGATGAAGAAAGAATTTTTAACTTAAGAAAAATGATCTTATCTGAAACAGTAGAAGATAGAGAAAAATACTTGAACTTATTGATCCCTTATCAAAAAGGTGATTTCAAAGCTATGTATAAAGAATTAAAAGGTCGTCCAATGACAGTACGTTATATCGACCCACCTCTACATGAATTCATTCCAAAAACTGAAGCTGAAATGAAACAATTAGCTGAAGCTATGGGAATTACAGTAGAAAAAGTTCAAAATGTATGTAATGATTTACATGAATTTAACCCTATGATGGGACACAGAGGATGTCGTTTAGCAGTTACTTATCCAGAAATTGCTAGAATGCAAACTCGTGCTTTAATAGAAGCTGCAATTGAAGTTCAAGAAGAAGAAGGATTTGAAATAATTCCTGAAATTATGATTCCACTTGTAGGAGAAGTTAAAGAATTAAAATATGTTAAAGATGTAGTTGTTGAAACTGCTGAAGCAATTAAAGCTGAAAAGAATTCAAATATTGAATACCATATTGGTACAATGATTGAAATTCCAAGAGCTGCATTAACTGCAGATGCAATCGCTGAAGAAGCAGAATTCTTCTCATTCGGAACTAACGATTTAACACAAATGACATTCGGATTCTCAAGAGATGATGCTGGTAAGTTCTTAAATTCTTACTATGAAACAAAAATTTATGAACAAGATCCATTTGCTAAATTAGATCAAACAGGTGTTGGTCAATTAGTTAAAATGGCTGCAGAAAAAGGTAAAGCTACAAGACCTAATATCAAATTAGGAATCTGTGGTGAACATGGTGGAGATCCACAAAGTGTTGAATTCTGTCATAAAGCAGGATTAACATATGTATCATGCTCTCCATTCAGAGTACCAATTGCAAGATTAGCTGCTGCACAAGCCGC